>NZ_KV790846.1:125141-156815 GCF_001807725.1 Granulicatella sp. HMSC31F03
AAAAAGGATATCCCATGGGATATCCTTTTTGGTTTGGTAAAAGTTCTATTTAACTCATGGGTTGTAGTTGAACTCGGGCTCACAGGACTGACGTCCACTTCCCAGAATAGCCGCACGACTGCAAGCAGTCCCTTACGTTATTCTGGTCCAGTGTTTCAGTCCTGAGCGTTCGTCCTCGTATCCTGAAGTTGAACTCAGAAAAGCAGAAACGACGTCCACTTCAACAAACATCCGCACGACTCGTTCCGAGTCCTTTGCGTTGTTTGTCTCCAGTGATTCGTTTCTGAACGCTTTTCTTCGTATCCTGTTATTCAAACTGGGCTCTGTATAATCCTGCATAGAATCCATTTTGAGCAATCAATTCATCATGACTTCCTTGTTCCACAACATCTCCTTTTTGCATTACAAGAATCTTGTTTGCATTACGGATGGTTGAAAGTCGGTGCGCAATCACGAATGATGTCTTATTCGTCATAATATGATCCATTGCTTTTTGAATCTCCACTTCTGTACGCGTATCTACGTTTGAAGTAGCTTCGTCTAAGATAAACACGGAAGGACTTGCTAAAATCGCTCGGGCAATCGTTAGTAATTGTTTTTGCCCTTGAGAAATATTATCGGACTCTTCCGTAATCACAGTGTCATAACCTTTTGGTAATTTACGGATGAAATCATCTGCGAAGGCTTGTTTGGCAGCAGCTACTACTTCTTCATCCGTTGCATCTTGACGACTATAGCGGATATTCTCACGAATCGTTCCTTTAAAGAGCCATGTATCTTGTAACACCATTCCTACTTTAGAGCGAAGTGATTCTTTCGTATAGTCTTTAATATTATGACCATCGATTTCAATGGCTCCACCCGTAATATCGTAGAATCGCATAAGCAAGTTGATAACCGTTGTCTTCCCTGCTCCCGTAGGCCCAACAATCGCTACTGTTTCACCAGCTTTGACATCGATATTTAAATCTTTCATCAATTGAACTTCAGGTGTGTAACCAAAACTCACGTGTTTAAACGTTACATCCCCATAGACTTCTGGAAGAGCAGGTTTACCCGTTTCTTCTTCCATTTCTTCAGCATCTAGTAATTCAAAAATCCTTTCAGCTGCAGCAAGCATCGATTGAGTGAGCCCCATCATATTGGCTGCTTCCCCCATCGGCTGACTAATATTTTGCATATATTGAAGAATCGCTTGAATACCACCGATTGTAATCATTCCACCCGTAGCTAAAAATCCCCCGATAATTGCAACAAAAACATAGACTACATTATTGATTAAACGAGAGATTGGTTGCATAAGTCCTGCAAAGAAAGTAGCTTTCCAACTATGTTCATAAAGTTCATCATTTAATTGGCTAAAAGCTTTTTCTGAACGATCTTCATAATTGAAGGCATTTACAATATCATGCCCAGCATAATACTCTTCTATATATCCATTAATCGTTCCTGTTGTTTCCTGACGGCTTGCAAATGAGTCAGCTGATTTTTTACCAATCATCGCAATAGCAAACATCGATAGTGGAATCCCTAAAATCCCGACAATGGCCAGAGGAATACTAATCGTAAACATCATTATAATGATTCCAACAAACGTTAATACCGTCGTAAAAAATTGTACGGAGACTTGTGAAAACGAATCATCAATGGTTTGAATATCATTCGTTGCACGACTTAATAAATCTCCTCTTGATTGTTCATCAAAATAACGCACTGGTAATCTCGTAAACTTCTCATCGATTTCTTTTTGAAGACGATAAATGATATCACTAGAAACTCGCGACATAAAATATTTTCCTAAGAAGTTTAGCCCTGCAGCTAATACATATAAAATCGCTAATAGCTTCCCTATTTCGAATACTCCAGCAATATCTACAGAAGTATAGTTAGACTCAATAAAGCTATTACTAATTAAAGTTGTCGCATTTCCTAAAATTTTAGGTAATTGCACATCTAACACAACTGAAATGAAGGATACAATTAAAACCATAATGACAACAAAACGGTACGGTTTTAAATATCCTAAGAATCTTTTTAAAACGGTCTTATTCATTAGTATCCTCCAATTCTTCTAAACTTGATTGTGAATTCATAATTTCTTGATAGATTTGATTTGAGACTTTTAATTCATCATGAGTTCCGATACCGACAACTTCACCTTCATTTAACACAATGATTCGAGTCGCATCAGTAACAGAAGTAATTCGTTGAGCTACAACAAAAACAATCGAATCTTCATTTATCTTTTTAAGATTATTACGAAGTCTCGCTTCTGTTTTTGCATCAAGTGCTGAAAAACTATCGTCATAAATATGAACGGAAGCTTTTTTCACTAATGCTCTCGCAATCGACAATCGTTGTTTTTGACCACCAGAGAAATTATCTCCTTTTTGCTCAACATGTGCATCCAAACCGTCTTCTAAACTCGAAACGAATTCCCAGGCTTCTGCTAATTTCAACGCTTCAATCATTTCTTCATCAGTTGCATTTTCGTTTCCAAATTTTAGATTTTCTCGAATCGTTCCTGAAAACAGCATGCGGTTCTGAGGAACAAATGCAATTTGTTGGCGTAATTCTTTCTCAGCATAGTCTTGAATATTCACTCCATTATATAAGAGCTCTCCTGAACTGGAATCTAAGAAGCGTAATAGTAGATTCATTAAGGTTGATTTACCAGCACCGGTAGATCCAATAATCGCTATTTTTTCTCCAGTCTTCGCCGTAAAATTCACATCTTTTAACATTTCTTTTTCTGCACCTTCGTATTTAAAAGAAACATTATTGAATTCTACTGTTTCAATCTTTTCTAGACCACGCTCAGTTTCAACAAATTTTTGAATATTTTCTTGATCTAAAACTTCATTGATTCTGCGAGCTGCTACTAAGCCTTGAGGAACCATTACAAATATAAATGCCAACATTAACAATGAAACTAGTACTAAAGCAGAATATTGAATAACCGCCATCAATGATCCGATATCTAGTTGTAGGCCTTGTACAAGATTTGCCCCAACAAGAACAACGGCTAAATTGGCAAAGTTAATGGTAATCATCATAATAGGAGTAATAAGACTGAACTTCACGTTTAAATCAAAAAGTAGTTTACGATAGCCTTCATTGACTTCATCGTATCGTTTCAATTCATACTCACTCTTATTGAATGCTCTAATTACACGAATTCCTGTTAATGTATCTCGAATAATTTGTGTTAATCGGTCTGTTGTTTGTCGAAGAGTCGTAAACCCTTTCGAAACAGAAATAATCATTAAAACGATCGCAATCCCTAAAAATGGAATGGAGCCTAATAAAACAAGAGAAAGTTCAAAATTCATTCTCATGGATAAAAGAATAGACCCAATAAACATTAGAGGTGCCATTAAAATTAAATTCATTGAAAACCCAATCGTTTGAGACAAGCTTTGTATATCTCGTGTTGTACGATTGATATAAGAAGACGTACCAAATTTTTGGAAGTCTTGTGTTGAAAATCGCTGAATTTTGTTAAACATGCTGAGTCGTAAATCACGAGCCAATCCAGCGGAGAATTTACCAACAAATCTTACAACAGTTACTGAAAGTACCAAATCTAAGGTTGTCGTCAGTAACATCAAGCCTCCTTGTTGTATAATCGTCGCCTGGTCTTGTTTCAAAATTCCATTTGAAACTAAAGAAGCTAAAATGGTAGGCGTCAGTAAAGTTGAACCTACTTGTAAAACGGTCAAGACTATAATCGTGAAAATCATTCCACGATATCGCTTGATATGTTCCAAAATTTTCTTCATTGATTCATTTCCTCTCTTATTGAAATTGTTTGTATCGGAATGGCATCAATTGTATTCAAGATACGGTTTAATAAAGCAAAAGAATTATTGATTTCCTGAACATCCTCAGAAAGAATAATTTGGCGCATGACTTCTTGTTTATTTTTGTCAACAATTTCTGCAACCTTTTTTCCGTAATTAGTAAGCGAAACTAAAGTAATTCTTTTATCTTTAGGATCACTTTTCCGTTTAATATAGTTGTATTTTTCTAAAGAATTAACAAACTGAATTGTCGTAGAAGTTTTAATCTCAAAAAAACTACTAATGTCCTTTACGGTTAATTCTTCTCCAGTCTCTTCAAGATGACAAAACAATAACATCAGCACAACTGTTTCAGAAGGTGTTAAATTCGGTGCAATATTTCTAAAAAATTTAATTTTATTCATTCTTGTAAAAAGATGAATAATTTCATCTGATAAAGCTTTTGAATCCATAAATATCTCCTTTCTTTCAATTACATACTCTAACTTAGCACACCATAAATAGGTAGTCAACCTATTTATTATTTGTAGTAAAAAATATAGTATATAAACGAATTGTCTATATACTATATCGTTTCTATTTAGCTAAATACACCGAAATAAATTGACTGACAATCGTGAAATACACAAGCACAGTCGTTAAGTCGTTCACAGTAGTAATAAATGGTCCACTAGCAATTGAAGGATCAAAATTGAATTTTTCTAACGCAAATGGAATACAAGTCCCTGTCAATGCCGCAACGAAAATCGAAGCGAACATCGCAAAACCGATAATCCCACCAAGAACAACACTACCTTGCCATAGACTCACAATACCAAATACCACTACTCCAGAAATCAACCCAATCCCAAGCCCTGTTGTCCCCTCTTGGACAAGTACTTTCCAGAAAGACTGTTCTTCCTCATGAAGCCCAATCTTACGGATTGCAACCGCAAGTGATTGTGTCCCTGTATTTCCGGCAGTACCAGTAATTAATGTAATAAAGATTGCAAAAATACTTGCCTGTTGAATTAACGGCTCATATTGTCTGAAGAGGAATGCAGTCACGGTACCCATAATGAGAAGGGTCATAATCCCTGGCAGTCGGTTGACAATTCCTGCCCATACTCCTTGGTGAGCTTCATCAACGTTTACCCCAGCAAGACCTGAATAGTCGCTAGTCGCTTCTTCTTCGATAACATCCAACGCATCATCGACTGTAATAATCCCTACTAATGTATTCGTATCGTCAACGACTGGAATTGCAAGGAAGTCATAGTCTTTAATCGTTTGTGCTACTTCTTCTTGCGCATCATTGACGTGTACGGTTACGACACGGTCAATCATGATATCCTTGACGAGCTTTTCGTCTGGTTTCACGATTAAGTCTTTCAATGTAAGAATCCCAGTTAAATGATTTTCATCGTCAGTTACATACACATAATAGATGGTTTCAGCGTCTTCAGCAAAACGTTTAACAGTTGCCATCGCTGTCTTTAATGAATCTGATTCACGCACGGCGATAAATTCCGTCGTCATCATCGCCCCTGCTGTTTCATCTTCGTAATTCAATAATTGACGGAGTTCACTTGCCGTTTTATGTGGCATCAAGCGTAAGTATGTACGGACATTTTCTTCCCCCACTTGCTTCAACACGTCTACTGCATTATCGGAATACATTTCCGCGAGCATTCGTGAGGCATAGGCTTCGTCCATTTCATTTAAGTACTCTTCCACATCTTCTACGTCTTCTTCTAGTAGCTCGAACACCATTGCCATCTCTTCAGGAGTTAAATATTGGTAAGCCAGCTTTCTCTCTTCTAAGGTCAAACTCAAGTAAAGCTGTGCCTGGTCGTAAGTATGGTTTTCAAAGAAGATTTCTCTGAATTGCTGCTTATCTTCTGTTGCTAAAGTATGTTGAATTTGTTCTAAAATATCATCAAATTCATAAACGATTTCGCTCAATGGTGATTCTCCTCTCTTTCCTTCTTATGCGCTTCAATCCACTGACTCATATCTTTAGGGAGTGGAGCTTCTATTATCAGTTCTTTTTTCGTCATCGGATGAATAAATGTAAGTGAGTGACAATGCAGAGCTTGTCGGTCTAAAAATTCATCTTTAACACCGCCATACAAATCATCCCCCACAAGCGGTGCCCCAATCCATGAGAAATGAACACGAATTTGATGTGTGCGTCCAGTGTGTAATAAAATCTCAACAAGTTCTGCTCCAACAAGGGTTTCTTTCTTCCAGTACTCGGTTAAGGATGGTTTTCCATCTTCTGATACACAACGATTAATAATCGACCCTTCATGACGACCAATAGGGGCATCAATAAATCCGTGTGCTTCTAGAGTTGAAGTGTCATGTACTAATGCCAAGTATTTCTTTTGAATTGTTTTTTCTCGTAATGCCTGATCCATCCATGCATGTACAACACGGTGCTTGGCAAACATCATCACTCCTGTTGTATCGCGGTCAAGACGTGTCACCACATGAGTAATTTGGTCCGCATACCCACGTCTCTTATAGTACCCTTTCACTCGATTGGCCATCGAATGGTCCGGATGTAACTTTGAAGGAATCGAAGCAGTCCCAACAGGCTTATTAATAATAAGTAAATATTCATCTTCATATAAAATGTCAATCGGAACTTCACTTGGAATGACCGTTTCATGCTCTCCAGAAGGTGGTATCACCATTGTAAGGACATCTCCAGGTTGGAGTGTTTTCAAAACAATCTCATGACGGCCATTGATGAGTAATTCTCCGTTAGATTTGATATGAGCTAAAAACGTTCTTGAAATGCCTATTTCTTGCAGGAAAGAACGCATCATCATCGGATACTCGTATGGGTAATTCCACGTTAAAATCAACGGACTTCCTCACTTCCATTACAATTCACTTCACGAGAACCAATAAATGCATCTTCCACTCGGTCCCAGAATGGAGTATGGCGGTAAGCCGCAAATGAAATCCGTTCCTTGCTAATTTTTAATTGAATCTCTTCTATCTCATTGCCATCATAAGTTAAATGATCAATCGCCATGACCATTCCTTCTTCACTTTCAGGACGAAGGGTTAATACATTATCTTTGGCGAAAATCATTGGTGAGCTGAGTGTACGATAAACTCGATTATTAATAGACGCCATCTCTGACATTTGCATCACTTCAGCACGCGGATGCACGACTGCTCCACCAAGTGACTTGCTAAGTCCTGTTGAACCAGTTGGGGTTGAAACACATAGCCCATCTCCACGGAAGTTTTCAAACAAATCACCATTAATAAAAACTTGGCAGAATAACGTACCGTTTACTTTGCGCAAAGTTGCTTCATTTAATGCCGCATAATGTGCAGTTTCACCATTTTTTAGCTTAACAGTCACATCTAGTAAAGGATAGCTAACACGCTCCCCTTTATCCTTTTTTAGTGACTCGATTAATTCATCCACTTCATAATTTCGCCAATCCGTATAAAATCCGAGGTGCCCAGTATGAATCCCGACAAAGCGGATTTGATCTAATTGATTACGGTAATGATGGAAAGCTCCTAAAAGAGTTCCGTCTCCACCAACTGTTATCACAATATCTGGATGTTCATCGTCTCTAGTAAATTCCCCTTGTTGGCAAAGATGGTTAAAGGCATTCATGACTTCTTTCGTTTTTTCTGATTGATTTCCATATAAACCGACTTTCATGACCTACCTCCGTTTTTTTCTTTTCCTTTGATTTTCCTTACAAATTGCAAAAATATATTGCGCTTCCTGGATTTCCTCTCTGATTTCAGACATCTCCTCATCCAGTAAAAAGGCTGCTTCCGCTGCACGTTCTAATCGTTCATGAATCGCTTCAGGGAACTCCCCTTTATATTTATAGTTCAAAGAGTGTTCAATCGTCGCCCAAAAATTCATTGCCAGTGTACGAATTTGAATTTCTACTAATATCTTCGTTTCCCCTTCAATACGTTGGACCGGATACTCCAATACAAGGTGGTAAGAGCGATATCCACTTGCTTTTTTATTTTGAATGTAATCTCGTTCAATCACGATTTCAAAGTCGTTTCTTTGACGAATTAGACGAACAACTTCATAAATATCATCAACGAATTGACACATAATACGAAGTCCAGCAATATCTTGTACGCCTTCGAGAAATTCTTCTCTAGGAATATTACGAACTTGCATCTTTTCTAGAATACTCTCTGGCGTCTTCACACGACCTGTGATAAATTCAATCGGAGCATGTCTTCCTTCTTGACGATACTGACGACGTATCCCTTTTAATTTTATTTTTAATTCTTCAATTGCTTGATAATACGGAGCTAGAAAGGCTTCCCAATCTTCAACAAGCGGCGTTTCCAACTTTTCCATATTTCCACCTACTTTTTTTCATTTCCGTTCTCTATCATACCATATTTTATGTAAAAGCTTGACTAATTAATGCGATTTTTTTCAATTCTCCATCATTTTGAGATACAATAGAATGCTGAAGGAGGGAAAAGTTTGTTACAAGTAGAAAGAGAATTTAAAAATTTACTGACCAAAAGTCAATATCATTCGCTACTAGAGGATTTTAAGCCCCTCTTAACTAAAGAAATTACCCAAACCAATAGTTATTATGATTGGGATGGAATCCTCCAATCTCATAAAATGGCTTTACGCATCCGAATTGTTGAGGGAAAAGCCATTGGAGAAATTACTTTAAAAATTCCTCAATCAAGTCTAGAAGTATTAGAATTCACTCATGAATTGCCCGTTGAAACACTTCATCAATACAATGAACAAAAGCAATTTTCACTTCCTTTATCCATTAAAGAGACTTTAGAAAGTAATGGAGTCTTTATCGAAAAGGTCGAACAAACTGCTCTATTAACCACGCATCGACTTGAAGGTCCTTTATCTAATAACGAATGGCTTGTTCTAGATGAAAGTCACTATAACGGGAAAGTGGACTATGAAATGGAGATGGAAGTTCAGAATCTCTCATTAGGGGAAGAAGTCTTTTTGCAGATTCTTCAGAAGTATCAGATTCAACGAGAACAAGCAGAAAGTAAAATTAAACGAGCCCTTTCAAGTATCTCTTCCTAAGCGGGAGAACCGCATTTTATTCTGAATTTTTTAGGAACTATGTTACAATAAAGTTACAAAAATAAAGTTAGAGGAACAGAGGTGTCGGATTTTGAGTACTTACGAAACAAAAAATCTATCAAAAAACACTTCACACGAAAAGATTTTCGAATTATTTTTATTCGTGAATCCCTTGGGAACATACTGTTATCGCTGTGAAAATGAATTACTAAAATTTGTAAGTAATTCTGAATTTAAAGTGCATTATCACTTTTTAACATTTCATAATTTACAGACCGTTAATCAATATATGAAGAACCAAAAATTACCTGTAACGGATTTAGATTTACGAAATGATATATACATGAAGATTTATGATGCAGCTCTTTCTTACAAAGCTGCACTATTACAAGGGAAACGTCTTGGCCATCAATTTCTGATTGAATTACAACAACAAATTCATCACCATAAACGAGCATACAACGATGACTTGTTAGAAGAAATATTAAATAAAATTGAAATTGATAAAAAGATGTTTTACGAGGATAAATCTAGCTCCGCTGTAAAAAAAGCCTATGATCGAGATCTTCAAATTGCGCAAGAGATGAATGTTACACATACTCCTTCCCTTGTTATTTTTGATAACTCTAATCAACCTTATGGATTACTTTTAGCTAGTAGCATTACAGCTGAGACCATTGCTGAAATTTGTAATGGTGAGCCTTTACCAGGGTATCACTCTACAAAAAAATTAGTAGGAACACATACAGGTGAGCATCAAAAATTTGATAAAGTGGTCAATATGAATTTAAATCGCTATTAATTATCTCCCAACTAGAGTTTCTAGTTGGGATTTTTTATAAAAAATTATTAGCTTACCATTATTTCTTTTAAAACAAAAAAGTTCGTAAGAAAATTTCTTACGAACCTTTTTGTGTTTTAGAATCAATTAATTTTTGAGATTATTCACTCATCAACGCTTCTAATTGAGATAGACGTTTTTCAAATACATCAAATGCATCATATAAGTAATCTTTCTTCGTCATATCTACTCCAGCTTTCTTCATGACTTCGATTGGAGCATCACTACGTCCCGCACGTAAGTAGTTTAAGTAAGCTTCTAAATCTTCAGGAGTCCCATGTAAAATCTTATCTGATAAAGCAGTTGCTGCAGCCATACCAGTTGCATATTGGAACACATAATAATTCATGTAGAAATGAGGAATACGAGCCCACTCGTATACAATTTGTTCATCTTGGATGACATTCGCATAGTATTTCGCATTGATTTCTCCATAGACTTTTGCAAGAGATTCTTGTGTTAATGGTTGGCCTTCTTGGTCCATTACGTGAATCTTATGTTCGAATTCCGCAAATTGTGTTTGACGGAAAATGGTTGATTTGAAGCGGTGTAAATAGTTATTTAAGATATATTTTTGCGCTTCTTTATCTGTATGTTTCTTCAACAAGTAATCTGTTAAGATGTTTTCGTTAGTTGTAGAAGCAATTTCTGCTAAGAAGATTGAATAATCTCCGTATTGTTTTGGTTGAGTGTTACGAGTGAAGTAGCTGTGTGCACTATGTCCTAACTCGTGAACTAATGTGAAGAAGTTTGATAATTCATCATGCCAGTTCAATAGAATATATGGTGCTGTTGAGTATGCCCCACTTGAGTATCCACCACTGCGTTTACCGATGTTTTCAGCAACGTCAATCCAACGATCAGCGTATGCTTTTTTCATGATTTCGTTGTACTCTTCCCCAAGAGGTTTCAACGCTTCAATACTTGCAAGAGATGCTTCTTGATAGTTGTATTTAATTGGAGCGTCGCCTGTAATTGGTACGTATAAATCATACATATGCAATTCATCTAAGCCTAGCGCTTTTTGTTGTAATGCAATATAACGGTGTAATAATGGTAGTTTTTCGTTTACCACTTCTACTAAAGCATCGTACACTTCTTCAGGAACTTGGTTTGAAGCAAGTGCTGCTTGACGCGCTGAATCATAGTTATGAACTAAGGCGCTGAAGTTATGCCCTTTTACTTCTGTACCAAGTGTGCTTGCGAAAGTATTTTTCAAGTTGATGTAAGGTTTGTATAATGTTTCGAACGCTTCCTTACGAACAGCTTGGTTTTTAGATTCGATATAGACTGAGTAGTTTCCGTTTGTCAATTCGACTTTTTCGCCATCTTCAGTTGTAATTTCGTCAAACTTAATGTCAGCGTTGTTTAATAAGTTGAATGTTTTACTTGCGCCTTGGAACACTTCACTAGCTTTTGATAATAAAGCTTCTTCTTTATCTGAAAGTACGTGACCTTTTTTAATACGCGCTGTTTCTAATAATACGCGGAAGTCTTCTAATCCTGGCTCTTGTTTGAAATATTCTTCGAACTCTTCATCAGATAATGCTAAAATCGCTGGAGCAAACCATGCAGAAGCGCCTGAAAAATCAATATATGTTGAGAACGCACGTTGGTTTAAGACTTGATTTTCGTTATTTGAAGTATCTTGGTCTGCTTTTAAATGTGAGTAAACATAAGCTGTTTCAATCTTATCATCCACTACGTTTAAAAGATTTAAGAATGCTAATAAAGAAGCACCGTCTTTTAGTGCTGTGTCTTTTGCAGCAGCTACTGCTGGAATTTGTGATTTTACAAATTCTAAATCTTTTTCAAATCCTTCGTTTGATTCATAAATTGCGGAAAGGTCCCATGTTAATTCTACTGGAACTTCTTCACGTCTTAATGGTTTTTTATTGGCCATTATAATCCCTACTTTCTAAAAAGTTGATAGTTCTAGTGTACTATGAAATGGATTCTTTTAAAAGGGTTTGAACACATTTTTACATAAAAAGAGACTAAATGAATCTACTATCAATTCATTTAGTCTCTTTTATTAATCTTCAAGGAAGGTCGCTTTATCTAAACTATCTGTCCCAATAATGGCTACAAGAACAACATCTTCGCGAATAAGAAAATCCGCAAATATTTTCGTATTCAAAGATTCATTCTTCGCTTCACGATATCCGATTAAGTTTAAATCATAATCTTTACGTAAGTCTAAATCACTTAATCGTTTCCCAACCCATGATTTTGGAGGATAAAATTCCACAAGTGAAATATTGCCATCAAGAGCAATCACTTCAGCAAGTTTATGGTGAAGAATATTCTTTACGAGACGAATTCCTGTCTCTTTTTCTGGGTTCACTACCCGTTGCGCACCCATCTTCGTTAAAATCTCTGTTGTTGTACGGCTTTTTGCTTTGGCAATAATTTCAGGAACACCAAGTCGTGTGCAGTGCATTACTGCTAAAATGCTCGCTTCTAAACTCGAACCTGTAGCAACCACAACTGTATCACAGTCACCTATTCCGATTTCTTTTAAAACATCTTCATCCGTTACATCAGCAATCACAGCTTTTGTGACCAGCGGTTCAATACGGTTGACGTTTACTTCATCACGGTCAACTGCAATAATGTCGCAATCATATTCGCTAAGCTGTTTGGCAATAGTCATCCCAAACACACCTAGTCCTAAAATTCCAACTGTCTTTCTCATTACAATCCCTACTTTCTATCCTATTAATAATGGTGCTTTGACATACTTCATGTCGAGTGTTTTTTTCTTCCTGTTTGAAAAACTTAACAGAACCGTTAATGGTCCAATACGTCCAATAAACATCAACAGCATAATCACAATTTTTCCAAGAAAAGATAAGGTCGGTGTTAAATTCGCTGTTACCCCTACTGTACATACCGCTGAAATAGTTTCGAATAAAGTATATAACAATGGGGCATCTGGATCTGTTAAGCTGAGTAAGAACACACTAGTTAGAATCAATGTAGTAAATACGATAAAAATCGTTAAAGCTTTTCTCGCCAATTCTTGCGAAATACGGTGATTTCTAAATTGAATCATACGCTCATCATATACTTCTGAACGAATGAATAAGAGAACCACTAAGAAAGTCGTTGTCTTCACACCACCGGCCGTCCCACCAGGAGACCCTCCAATGAGCATTTGAATACAATACAGAAGCAGGCTCGTTGGATGTGCAGTCGTATAATCAATGGTCGCAAATCCTGCTGTTCTCATCGTTACGGTTTGGAAGAAACTCACAAGTACCTTTTCGAAGAATGATAGATTCCCGATTGTGTTTGGGTTATTCCATTCGGTCAATAATGTTAACACCGTTCCACTTAGTAAAATAATCCCTGTTAACCAAAGTACAATCTTCGTGTGATAGTGCAAACGTTTATAAAATGATTTGCGTTGTTTGTTCTTTGTCGATTTTCGCATTTCACGGTAACTTCGTTTGAAATCAAACCAAACAGAGAAACCAATTCCCCCTAGAATAATAAGAGCAGCAACCACTAATGTTAAAAATGGATCGGTCGCATAATTAATCAAACTATTCGACCCTAAGTTATCAAATCCTGCATTACAAAATGCAGAAATTGCAAAGAAGAACGCGGTGAAAATTCCTTTTGCAGTTCCTAGTTCTGGAACGAAGCGGAAGGATAAAATAACCGCTGCAATCAATTCAATAAAGAATGTATATTTAAAAATCGTTCTCAAATAGCTTTTAAAATCTTGATCATTATCTCGGTTCAAACTGTCTTGCAAGGCTAATTTATTTACCAAAGACATCTTCTTACCCGAATCATAGAGGAAAAAGGCAATAATACTCATTAATCCTAATCCACCGATTTGCATTAAAATCATACAAATCACTTGTCCAAAAGTGTTATACGTCTCGGCTACTGGTTGCGTCGAAAGTCCCGTTACACATACCATCGATACCGTTGTAAACAAGTGGTCAAAATACGAAGCCTTCGATGTCGCCAGTTGCGAAATCGGCAAATTAAGTAGTAATGATCCCACCAAAATCACAATGGCAAAACTTGCTGCAATCCTTTTTGGAATGGAATCTTTCAATAAGAAACGAATCATCTTCGTCCCTCCTATTCTAAACAAAAATACTGCGCTCAAAATAAAAAGAGCAGAATATATTCGATATTCTACTCTTCCTATTGATTAATTACAACCGTTAATGTTTCATTTTAATATGGAGAGGAAAAATTATTCCACCACTTGATATTCTTTTTCTTCACCGAAAAATTCATCATATAGCGCACGGATGGCTTTCTTTTCATATTGGTCCAAAATACCAAACATCATCGAAACCTCAGATACCCCTTGGTTATATAATTCAATATTGATTTGAGTACGAGCAAGAGTTGAAGCCACACGAGCAGTAGTACCGACCATGTTGACCATCCCTTCCCCTACTAACATAATCAAGCAAAGTCCACGTGTAAAGCTTGCTTCGTCTACATCTAATTCAGCATAGAATCGCTCTACAATAGACTCTAATTGCTCATCTGTCGCATCTTCCCCACGAATGATAATTGTCGCATCATCAATTCCCGTTGGAATATGTTCAATGGAAATGCCTTCTTCTTCAAAAATCGTCAATACTTTACGAAGGAAGCCAATCTCATGGTTCATTAAGTATTTCTTCACGTAAATACTTACGAAACCTGGTGAGCTTGCAATACCGGAAATAACATTTGGAGAAGTCACCTTCCCTTTCATAATGTAGGTTCCACTTGCTTCAGGATTGTTGGTATTACATACATGTACCGGGATTCCTTTTTTGATAGAAGGAAGAAGTGCTTCTGTATGGAATACTGAAAAACCAGCGTATGATAACTCACGCATTTCTGTATAAGATAATACATCGATAGGGAGTGGTTTATGAACAATCTTTGGACTTGCTACATAAATGGCATCTACGTCTGTAAAGTTTTCGTATTCTTCAGCGTTCACGGCATTGGCTAAAATAGATCCTGTAATATCAGATCCGCCACGAGAAAACGTTACGATTTTCCCTTCTTTTGTTACCCCATAGAATCCTGGGAAAATAATCACTTCATTTGTTAGTTGTAAGTACTCTAATTCATGATAACTTTCTTCTAAAACGCGAGCTTCCCCTGGAGTATCGCTTACCCAAAGTTTGGCTTCCCGAGGCCCAACGTATTTAGCAGCAAGACCTTCTTGGTTAAAGTAAAATGCGATAAGACGAGCATTTAAGTCTTCCCCGCTTGCTTTATAAGCATCCATTAAATATTCAGAGGATAGATCGTTTCTTTCTTTTAAGTTTTTAAAATGAATTCGAACGAGTTCAAACACTTCAGGTTTTAATTCTAATTCATCGCTGATTTCTTTATAACGGACTAAGATTTTCTTTAATACTTCTTCATCATAATTTCCTTCAATATGAGAAGTTGCTAATTGGATGAGAAGGTCTGTTACTTTTTCATCATCAGAAGACCGTTTTCCTGGTGCTGAAACTACCACGATTTTACGACTTGAATCGGATTTTACAATATTAAAGACCTTTCTTAATTGTGTGGCATTTGCTAAAGAGCTTCCACCAAATTTGATTACTTTCATATGACACTTCCTTATTTTTCAATGTACCTAGACTACCAAATTAATGAATGGAACGCAATGGATTTCCACTAAATAAATACATTTGTCTTTGTATTGAAAACAGTCTTGGAAACTTGTATTTATCATTCGAGTTTGTTAGTCTTAAATAAAATAAATAAAGGAGGTCACACCATGTCAAAAATGTTGCATACTTGTGTCCGTGTTGAAAATCTAGAAGAAAGCATTCGGTTCTACGAAGAAGCATTCGGTTTTAAAGAAACAAGAAGAAAAGACTTCCCAGAACATAAATTCACAATCGCTTATCTCGCTTTTGAAGGAGATGACTATGAATTAGAATTAACATATAACTATGGTCACGGACCATACGAAATCGGCGACGGATATGGTCATATCGCAATCAGCGCTAAAGACCTTGAAGGACTTCATGCTGAACATGTTGCAAAAGGCTATGATGTTACAGACTTAAAAGGTTTACCAGGACATCCTGCAAACTACTATTTCGTGAAAGATTTAGATGGCTACAAAATCGAAGTAATCCGCGAAAAATAGTTCATACATGACATTCTACACACCCTCTGCTATAATGTATTCTATGCGATGAGGCGACACGCAGTACATTAGAGACTGCGAGTTATGTGGAACAGGAGTGCTTTGGCACACTACCGGATGTAGCTGTTTGTAGTTCGTGATGTGAACACGACCTACTCATCTGAAAAGATGCCACGCTAAGACTAGGAGTTCCTAGTCTTTTTTTATAGTAAAATTATGATACAATAGCAATGAAATTTAGTAATACATACGGAAAGAGGAAACTTCATGAAACAATGTCCATTCTGTCATGAAATGATTGACGAAAAAGAAACACTCTGCCCTTATTGTGGCACCGTTCAAGATGAACTTTCTGCTCCTACTGCCATTGAGCCAAATGATGGAGTTCAAACAGACTTATTAGACGAAAATAACGAACCTACTGCTTCATTCACTACAAAAGTGGAAACGAAAATCCCAGAAGAAGATAACCGTAGTTCACAAGAAAACCGCGTAAAGAATAACCGCTTGGCATATGCAGGTGCGTGGAATAAATTCAAACGATTCTTTGCTTTCTTTGGAGAACGTTTGATTCATCCAACGAATCAATATTCGCGGAAACGTCAATACAGTCGTACTTACGGGTACGCGTTAATTATTCTAGCGACTGTAATGTCTGCTTTCATTACAACTCATGTCATTCATACATTATTTACGCAGTATCAATTATTTGCTGATATTTCAATCTTACCAAGCTTAACGAGTACCCCAAATTATATTTGGATGTTTGTTAGATTCTTGGTATTTTACGTATTCTTCTACCTAGGATTCCCTACTATTTCATATGGGCTGAAACATGTTTTCCAAAAACGTCAACATGTCTTTAACTACTGGTTAACTCAATATGAAGGAATGAATGTCCTCGCAATTCTATTATTAGCAATCTCGACGGTTATGACTTTTATTTCTCCAGTGTGGTTTTTCGTTGGAATCTTAATCGTATTCTTTGCACATATTTTACTTTATATTGTGACACTAGCGTCATCTATTTTTAAAAGCGCAACGGAATCCTCTATCGATCCAGTATACTTATCACTCATTGGTTTAGTAGTACAATTAATTATCACCATCAGCCTACTCTTAATCTTATTTTAAAATGCAAAAGGAAAACCCTGACCATTTCTGGTCAGGGTTATTTGTTTCTAAAAATCCTATGTGAAAGTGTTATTCTGAAAATTCTACCGTTATCTTTACTTCAGAATCCATTGAAGCAAATATAGTTTTATAATAATTGATTGCAGATTCTTTAATGTCACTATTAAACTTATCTAAATACTCTGCTTGTTTATCATTAGAAAGTTGGTTAGTAACCAATTTGCCAGTATCAACATCTTCTGTAGTTCCACTTAACAGCTCTCCATGATTATCATACAAATTGTAAGGATTATCTTTTGAAAGTTCAACACCAATTACTTCAAATTTTGGAACGATAACCTTATATTCTTTTTCAGCTAATTGTTCAACCTTTACACTACTTTTAATTCCAAATTTAGCTGTATAATTTAAAATCACTAATGCTGTTTTTCTAGAGAACGGCACATCAAACCCAAAAACTTGGGTTGTTTTTGTTTCAGTAATAATTTCATTAACTCCTGCATTCAAAAATACAACTTCATTCACTTTTTCAATACTTTCGATATTAATTGAAGATTTGATTTCTGATTTTTGTTGTTTAGGTAAGAAAAATAGCACTCCAATAGCTATAATAGCTATTAATACCACATTCAATAGAACACTAAACATATTAAATTTCTTCTTTTTATTTGTACTTCTCAATTTACATACCCTCCACTATTTTTGCTTTTCTGAAAGAAACTTCTCTTTTAATAGCATATGTAAATTTTACACATTCTAAAAATAACAGTCAACATAATATTTCATATTATCTTCTAAAAATATTAATACCCTCCAAAAAAGTATAAAATAAGGTTGTTGCATCTTATCTTATTCTAAAACAAAACAGAAAACCCTAACCATCTCTGGTCAGGGTTATTTGTTGATTTTAACTCTTTTTCATGATTAGAAACTAGATACTCTTTCTATATTTTCTAAGAAGATTTCCTATCAATTGTCCAATTAAACTAATCGCTCCATAGATGATTATATAACTACTGGCAGAGTCATTTAAAATATACACATTCGGAAACCATAATAATCCAACGATAACAGAAAAATACCATCTAAATCCGTTCTTTAGAGCGAAGACAACAGAAAAAAGGAATACAATTATAGGGATGACCATCAATAGTAGAAAGATGCCACTTCCTGTATCTTTGACTAAATATAATGGAATGAAATAATATATCATGGCAATAACAATATAAACGGTATACTTTTTTATCCATTCTTTCATTGCACTCTCCTCCTTTTTACAAGAGCTATCTTCTTAAAAAAATATAACATTAATTTATTTTTTTATTGTGAAGACCTTATTGTGATATGGAAGAAAAGCAAAAACAGCCTTCCAAGAACCTAAAGAGGGGGATTCTAAGAACTTACAGCTGTTCTTAGTTGGTTCTTGTACGACTGCTTTTTGTTTATAAAATATTCAATCTGACTTTCCTATTGTTGATTGAATAGATTTTTAATACTTTCAAAGATAGAAGTGAAAAATTGGGCAATTTTATCCAACCATCCTTCGTTTTTGGCTTGTTCGACTAAGCTGTTAATCTTTTCGCCGACTGATTTTGACAAGCTATTTAATTGTTCTAATACTTGTTTGGAATCAATCGCACTTGTGTTTTGGTAGTTTTGTGCAAAAGCGACTAATGCATTAATTTGATCTTTAGAAATCACATTTTGCAACGAGTTATTCTTCAACGCATCATTAATAATGCGTTCAATATCTTCTTTAGTTGCTAATTGTCCTTGCTTTTGTTTGAGTTCCGCAAGTTCTTTTTTGATTTCAATCATCGCTTTATCGAGTTTTGAGGAATCGAATCCTTTTTGGTTTGCATTCTCTTGCGCGATTTTATTCGTCACTTCTAATTCCTGTTGAGCAACTTCGGTACGTTTGGCATCTAATTGAACTCCATTTGCTTCGAAGGCTTTGTATACTCCTGTTAAGGCAGACTCTCCAGTTACTTTGGTAACTGCTGCGACTTCAATTTCCGCATCAGTTACCCCAGCAGTGATGGCCGCATTAGCATATTGCTCAGCTGTCACTAGGGTGATGTTTTCAGGAGTCTTAATACGAACCTTAACTCCAGTTCCTTTATCCTTCTTTTGAACCATCACTGAAGAGATCATAACAGAAGTGTTACCATCTCCACTTCCAAGATATTTAATCATATCTTGCCCAGTTGCTTTTTCTATTTTCACTGTATTCGGATCTTTAATTCCTAATAACTCTGATGTCTGTTTAATTTGTGATTCATTTAATCCTCCACCATAAACAACGGTTGGTTTTCCCCATTTTTCATTAATGGTCGTTGTATCAATGGCATATGCACTTTTCATGGATAATCCCATCAATGCAAGGACGATTGCGGTTCCTTTCACCCATTTCTTCATGAATGAACCTCCTTTATTTAAAATCGTAACTCACTTGTTACACCTCTAGTATACAAAAAGAACTTTAAGAAAAGAGTGCTCTTTCCTTAAAGTTCTGTATCTATTTGTTTAAGAATTTGTTAACGTCTTCGAGTAAATGCCTTCATGGTTGTTGGTGAGAAAAGCATAATGATTGGATAAATTTCCAAACGTCCTGCAATCATCCCAATTGAAAGGACAAATGTATTGAAATCCGAATACATCGAGAAGTTGCTTGTAGGCCCAACTTGACCAAGCCCTGGCCCGATGTTGTTAAAGGTTGCGGCCACACTTGAGAAGGCTGTTGTAAAATCGCCTGCTTCAAATGACACGCAAAGTAACAATACGAGGAAGAACAGTACATACACGATTAAGTAGTTGGCAATACTCTTCTCCATCTTATTGTCGATTGGTTTTCCATTCATCGTTGGTACAAATACACGGCGAGGTTGCCCCATACGTTTTAATTCGGCAATCGCACTCTTGAAGTACACGATAACACGAGAAACTTTAATCCCTCCGGCTGTTGACCCTGCGCATCCTCCAATAAACATCAGAAGTAGAAGGAGCACATGTGGGAACAATCCCCAGAGTCCAAAGTCGACCGTTGAATATCCGGTTGTCGTAATAATCGATGATACCGTAAAGAAGACGCTACGAATCGGAACTCCTAAAGCCGTTTGAGTAATCGTCAATACGGTAAAAATAATCATCGTAAAACTGAGGACGATTCCGACATATGTACGCATTTCTTCGTCTTTAATCACATCTTTAACAGCGCCTAAAAGGACGAAGTAGTACAAGTTAAAGTTGATTCCAAAAAGCATCATCCCTACTCCGATAATCCATTCCACAGCTGCAGGATTGGCGTAGATACTAAATCCAGCATTGTTAATCCCAAAACCACCTGTTCCAGCTGTACCAAACGCTAGAAGCAAAGCATCAAAGAGCGGTACTTGGAAGACGACCAGAATAATCACTAGTACAGCAGTCATTGCTAAATAAATCATATATAAAATTTGTGCCGTATGCGCTAATTTTGAAACAAGTTTTCCAAACACAGGTCCAGGGACTTCCGCACGCATTAATTGTACGGATTCGGAACCATGACTTGGCAGAATCGCAAGTGCAAAAACCAGTACCCCCATCCCACCGACTAAGTGAGTGAAACTTCTCCAAAATAATGAAGAATGCGCTAATACAGAAAGGTCTGGAATAATACTTGATCCTGTTGTTGTTAACCCACTTGCTGTTTCAAAGAAAGCATCTACAACATTTGGAATTTCACCCGTAAAGACAAAGGGTAATCCTCCAAAGAAAGAGAGTAAAATCCAACTCAACGCAACGGTAACAACCCCGTCTCTCGCCATAATTTTAAGCGGCTCCGGTTTTTTAAAGCTTAAGAGAGAGCCAATTACAAGCAACATCAAAATCGTACCAGCATAAGCAAGTTTTTGAGTATGTGACTCCTGATAAATAAAGCTAACAATTAGTGGTAAAGCTAAAAGTGCTGCTTCAACTTGAAGCATTTTCCCCACAAAATAGCGAACTGTTTTTATATTCATTGCGACACCTCTATTCCAAAATGTCGTTAATGTCGTCAAAGTCTTTTTCCGTTGTCACGACGATTACCTTATCAAATGGTTCAATGGTATCATTTCCGGCAGGATAGATTAGTTGTTGTCCACGAACAATAAACGCAATCAAGAGATTTGATTTTGTTTTGAGTTCTGATAATGGAATGCCACAAATCGCACTATTCTTTTGAACACGGAATTGCAGTGCTTCAACTTGGTTATCTGCTAAACGGTATAATGCTTCAACATTTGAGCCTTGAGTATTTGAACGTGAACGAACGAATTGAATAATTTCATTAGCCACGATATGTTTTGGAGTCACAACTGATTGGCTGTCAAAACCTTTAAATACTTTAAGAAGAGCTGGACGACTCATCTTCGTAATGATCTTTTGAACGCCTTGTTGTTTCGCATAGGCAGAAAGGATTAAGTTTTCCTCGTCAATCCCTGTCATCGATACAAACACATCATATTCTGTAATGCGTTGTTCCTCTAATACATCGTGATCAGTTCCGTCGGCATGAATTACTGTTGTATGTGGAAATGCATAGCTTAAAGTTTCACTGCGCTCTTCATTTACTTCAATCACTTTCGTATCGATTTTAGTTTGTTTCAACATATTGAGTAAATAATAGGTGATACGACCACCACCAACAATCACGGCCGAAGAGACACTCTTCGTTTCTTGTCCTGTTAATTTTAAGAAATTACGTAAGTCAGGATAAGCTCCAGTAATATACACATGATCTCCTGCTTCTAGTGTTGAATCTCCGTCCGGAATAAAGCTTTGTTCGTTACGATGAATCACACAGATTAAAATAGATTCAAAACGATTACGCACTTCTTTTAAAGATAATCCAGCAAGACGTGATCCTTCATTGATTTCCAATTCCAGTAAGCTCACTCGATTTCCAACAAAATTTTCCACACTTAATGCAGAAGGATAATTAAAGTTATTCGCGATATCACGGGCAGTAGAAAGCTCAGGGTTAATCAGTAATGAAATTCCTAAACTTTCACGAATGAGTTGTAATTGTTGTGAATACTCAGGATTACGCACACGTGCAACTGTATATTCTGCCCCAATTTTTTTCGCAAGAATTGATGCAATAATATTAATTTCGTCCATTTCCGTTACGGAAATAAAGATGTCACAGTTTTCCACTCCTGCTTCCACAAGAATATCGTAACTAGCACCATTTCCACAAATTCCCATAATATCGAATTTGTTTAAGAGTCGATCAATTAAATCTTGATTTTTATCAATCAATACAATGTCATTTTCTTCCGTTGAGAGTTCTTGGCAAATGACTTCGCCGACTTTCCCCCCACCGACAACAACAATTTTCATTTAGTTTCCTCCAGATTGAAAATCTTATACCCTCCTATTTTACCCGTCTGGTGCGGAAAGGTCAAAGTTTATCTTGTTTTCTAAAGGTGCAAAGCATGTTACACTATGGTCGGAGGCAACTATGAACGAACACGAATTACAAAACTTAACCGAGGAGATTTCGCGCACGTCTTTTCACCGCGAATTCACGCACAAAATCACTTATAACAATCGTCTACGCTCCAGCGGTGGTCGTTATCTTCTGAAGACGGGAAATATCGAGATTAACCCCCTTGTCGAACAAGAACTGGGGCTAGAAACTTTGACTGGCGTCATTAAACATGAACTCTGCCATTATCACTTGCATCAAATAGGTGGCGGCTATCGTCACCGTGACCAAGACTTCAAACGCCTGCTCGCTCAGGTAGGTGGAAGTCGATTTGTCGAGCGAATGAGAGATCCGAACTTCATTTACGAATGCACATCGTGCCATCACCGCTACCCTAGAATGCGTAAGATGAATACAAAACGCTATGTGTGCGGAAAATGTCACGGAAAACTAATCCTTTTAGATTGAAATTCCAACAAACATTTGATAAACTGAAATAGTTCTGCGGTCGTGGCGGAATGGCAGACGCGCTGTCTTGAGGGGGCAGTGGGTGTATACCTGTGCGGGTTCAAGTCCCGCCGGCCGCATAAAGAAAATGAAACACCCTAGATGGATGACCATCTAGGGTGTTTTTGTGGTTGTAAATCTAAATATTTTTGTGCAGTGATGAAGGCAAACTCACCGTCACCCAACATTCACACTGTGAATATTGGCTGAACGCTTTTGCTCACATCCTGTGTAGTTGAGTTCAGGCTCGTAGCTTTCGCGTTCCTTTCCGATAATTATCCGCACGTCCTTATCGGACGCTTGCGTTAATTTCGGTAAAGGGTCGAAAGCTGACCACTCGCCTTCACATCCCTGTATAGTTGAACTCGGGCTCACAGGACTGACGTCCACTTCCTGATATGTCCGCACGACTTGTTTCAAAGTCCCTTGCGGCATATCAGTCCAGTGATTCAGTCCTGAGCGTTCGCCCTCGTATCCTGCTGTAGTTGAGTTCGAAAAGGCATAGGCTCAAGCCTTTCGAGTTTAGTCCGCACGGTCTTCCAGACCGCTTACGGCTAAACTGCGAACCGTCATCGCCTATAAACGCCTTTTCTCACATCCTTAACGCATCGTCACAAATTCTTCGCTTCCCGTAGGATGAATGGCTACGGTTGCATCGAAGTCAGCTTTAGTGGCTCCCATTTTAATGGCTACTGCGAAGCCTTGAATCATTTCATCAACGCCATATCCAATCCCGTGAAGTCCAACTACTTTTTCATCTTGTCCTGCTGTAATCAGTTTGAAGCTCATTTGTTGGCGATGACTTGTTACTGCTGAATACATTCCAGCAAAAGTTGATAAGTATGTTTTCACGTTTTCTTTCCCATACTCTTTAACGGCTTGTTCTTCACTAAGCCCTACTGTTCCAATGGCTGGGTGTGAAAAAACAACTGTCGGAATCGTTGTGTAGTCCATTTTGGCGTTTGTTTGTCCGTTAAATAAACGTTCTGCTAATGTACGGCCTGCTTTAATCGCTACTGGTGTTAATTCTTTTTCACCAGAAACGTCACCCAGTGCGTACACTCCTTCAGCCGTTGTTTCTTGGAATTCATTTACTTTGATAAATCCACGTTCTGTTAATTCAACGCCTGCTGCTTCAAGGTTTAATCCAGCTGTATGTGGAACACGTCCTGTTGCCCAAATCACTTTTTCAGCAGTGAAACTTGTTCCATCTTCAAATTGAATTTCCACACTGCCATTTTCTAATTGAATAAGTTTTTGAGGAACTTTGTTTGTGTGCAAGGTTGGTCCTGATTTTTCCATTTCTGCAACAAGCACTTCGATAATCGAATGGTCGAAATTACGAAGTGGACGATCACGGCGAACAAATAGGTCTGTCTTCACGCCTAGAGCATGTAAAACACCAGCAAGTTCTACGGCAATATATCCAGCGCCTAATATGGCTACAGATTGTGGCAACTCATCCCATGCAAATACATCGTCAGAAGTGCCTCCAAGTTCTTTCCCTTCTACATTTGGAATCGCAGGTTTAGCTCCTGTCGCGATTACAATATGCTTTGCACGATACTCTTCCCCATTCACTTCGATTGTGTGAGCATCAACAAAGCGTGCGTATCCTTTAATAACAGTCACGTTGTTACGTTCAAATGTTCCATTATAAGAAGCGCGTGAACGGTCAATATACGCTTCACGATTTTTCTTTAGTGTCTTAAAATCGAATTTTACATTTTCTGCTGTAAAACCATAGTCTGGTCCATAGGCGTGAATCGCTTCTGCAATTTGCGCTCCATACCACATAATTTTTTTAGGAACACAGCCGATATTTACACATGTTCCTCCAAGTAAGTTTCCTTCTACTACAGCCACTTTTGCACCATACATAGCGGCACGATTGGCTGTTGCAATACCACCACTACCGCCACCGATAGAAATTAAATCAAATTCTTTCATTCATTCTTCCTCCTTTTTGTCACATTCATTCTATCAGAACACTTTTGCTTTTGTCTTAAACCCTGCTCATAGAATTAGTTTAGGCACAGAAAAAAATGATTACTTCTAAGCCTTGCGGTTTTATTTTATAATCGCTGTTACGGGGCACCGGACCAAGCCTTAGTCTTGCTCCTTCGAAGCTTCAAACGCGGAGTAAGGAACAAGTTCCGACTCCGCGTAGTTCACATTCGATGCGATTCCCGTTACTGCGATTATAAAAATCCGCAGGCTTTTTCGTAATCATTTCTTTAGTGCTATTCATTTTTATGAGACAGAGTTTAAAAATACTCTGATAGAATTATGTGCCCAATAACGGCCTCTTCGCTCCTTACTAATGTGCTAGAACATTATTTCTGTTATTAAGTTTTGGAGCGTAGTGCTGTCTAGTTTGTTCGCTTAGTGCTCAACGATTATAGCTTTTCTAGCCAGATAGCGCAAAGAGTTTGGACAGCTGGGACAACAGTAGTAATCGAACCATGGTTATCGTATGCCTTATACCAGAGTTTGCCAGTTGAATCGAAGGCGTATTGGTACACCACAATCCAGTGATTTTTATACGGGCTACCTAGAGCGGCAGTTGTTCCTACAATAACAGGAACTCCGTCTTCTAGAAGGCTGGGTGTGACTTTTTCACTAAATAAATTAAAGCGTGTCTTATAGCCGTATTTCTTCCACTCGTCATTGAGTCCGCGTTGCACATCCCAATAAAAGGTTCCCCGATATGGGAACGCGTATTCAATGGAAGCTTCCATGCCTTTTAGAAGCTCATCCATCGTTTGTGTCACGACTTCTTCGCGTTTTGCCATCAGTACTGTTAACGCTGCAGCAGCATACGTCCCACAAATTCCTGGCGTCTTTCCATTTACATAAGCTTTAAACGGTTCCATTTCACTTTCAGGAAGACCTGTCCACTCAACAGTCTCTTCTAATGTGTGTTTTTTCTCCCACTTCATTCGCATCCTCCTTATTTTTCAAAATGGTATTCTTTTACTTGTAGATTTTCGTCTAAGTCAAATACAAGCGGTGTTCCAGTTGGGATTTCAAATTTTAAGATTTCGTCTTCACTAAGATTCAATAAATATTTCACTAAACTACGTAGAGAATTTCCATGAGCTACAACTAAAACATTTTTACCGTCTAGTAAATCCACTGCAATCTTATCTTGCCAAATTGGAAGTACGCGTTCTAAAGTTGTTTTCAATGTTTCCCCTTGAGGAAGGTCCTTCACTTGTAAATGTTTGTAGCGTGGGTCTTGGGCTTGTTTAGCGGCTTCTTCCTCACTAAGAAGTGGAGGCATCACGTCATAAGAACGTCTCCAAAGCAACACTTGTTCATCGCCGTATTTTTCACGGGTTTCTTGTTTGTTGAGTCCTTGTAAGGCTCCATAATGGCGTTCATTTAACCGCCAACTCTTCGTCTCTGGTAAATAGTCTTGATTTAATTCAGACAAGACGATATGACCTGTATGGATGGCTCTTTTTAATACGGATAAATATACATGATCAAATTGAATGCCTAATGAGCGTAATACTTTCCCTGCATGATGAGCTTCTTGTTCCCCTTTTTGAGTCAATTCCACATCGCTCCAACCAGTAAATAAATTGAGAGCATTCCATTCACTTTCTCCATGTCGAACAAATACTAATTTCATTTTTATTCCTTCTTTCTGTGAATCTATCTTTATTGTACGCCTGTTTTCTGAAACTTTCAAAGAAGGTTTCCCAACACCTTGCAATTTGCCCTCCCTTATCATTTAGTGGTAAAATAAACTGATATCATTTTCATTAGATTAATTGGTATAAAAATTACCTGAAAGGACCATTATGAAACTACTAACGATTATCGGAAAAATAAAACGATTCTCGAATCAGGACTTAGCGCTATACTTACTCATTATTAGTAGCTTCCTTCCGTTTTATTTATTCCTAACATTGTTTGGCTTATATATCATACTTCTTGCCTTTACCGGGAAATTAACACAAGTTCTAAAAGACCTCGTGTCACACCCATTTTTACTAACATTCATTGGATTTAGCTTTGCCGTTTCGATGGTGTCTGGAAACTATATTGGGGCTGTCATCTCAATTGGCTTTTTGATGTATGCTATATTTTTCAATTATTATCAAAGGCGATTAACACCGGACTTTTTCCATATTGTTCTGCAGACCATCTTACTGCTTAGCATTTTTGCCGCTGGATTTGCATTTTTAGAACATTATGAGATTGTTCATAAATTTAACTACACCTTCCTCTCACCGAAGATGCAAGTATGGCACCAAAACCGTGCCGAAGTAACCTTTTTTAACCCGAATTATTACGGAATCATTTGTTGCTTCTGCATTATGATTGCCTTCTACTTACTTAGCATCACAAAGAGTTGGTTCTGGAAATTCATTGGAGCTGTTGCGATTGGAATTAATCTATTCGGCCTCAGCTTCACTCAAAATAGAACGGCTTTCCCAGCGATTATCTGTGGAGCCATTATTTATCTCTTTACAACGATTCGAAACTCGAAAGCATTCTGGCTTAGTATTGCTGCTTTTGGAATTGGACTGATGTTCCTCTTCTCTAACGATATTGGGGTTCGTATGGGAACTCTTGATTCTTCTATGGAAGAGCGGATTTCGATTTGGAATTCAGGAATGGTTCTCTTTAAACAAAATCCATGGTTTGGCGAAGGTCCTCTAACTTACTTGCACAGTTTTGCAAGAATCGGTGCTCGCTACCATGAACACGCACATAGTTTATATATCGATACACTTTCAAGCTACGGAATTATCGGAACATTGCTTCTTGCAATAGCTTCTTTTAAACCTGTTCGCATGATTTTAGAAATGAGTCGTGATCCAAAGAAACGTCCAATCGTTGGACTCTATGTGTCACTCATCGTTGTACTTTTCGTACACGGCATATTCGATGTGGCCATTCTTTGGGTACAAAGTGCATTCCTATTCTTATTAGTGATGACAAGTATCCCTATGTGGCTAAAACAAGAAGAAAATAAAATGCCTCATGAATAGCAAACAGTAAAACTCCCAACTTTCACTTTCGTGAAGGTTGGGAGTTTTTGTTGCCTTATTTTGTTAAGTTACGGATGTTTTTGAAGATATCTTTATGGTTTTCAATCTTCGTATCATTTCCGATCACGACAAACGCGTTTTGATCCATGATGGCTTTCATCGTTGGAGCGTATGCGCGTACCTTTTCAGGAGTTGCCGCTAAGATTTCATCACGGAACTGTTGCACTTTCTCTTGCGTCAAATGCGTGAAATAACGAGTGAAGGCTACTGCACCTTTTTGAGCAGCTGAAAGTGGACGGTCAATCGTACTGAATGTACCAATCAAGTTCTTTTCAAATTCCGCCTCTGACAAGTTAAAGTTTTCTAAGTACTCCACTTGTCCATCATAACGTTCAAGAGTTTCAACAATATTCGGGTCGCGGTAAGAAAGACCTGCAACGTCCCCTTTATCATTGATGACACTCATACCGCCATACGCCCCCCCTTGAACACGAACCGTATTCCATAAGTAATCGAGTCCTAGAACTGATTTCAAGAATAAGTTCATACCGTTCACTGGAACCCCTAGAAGCGTTTGGTTATATCCTTTTGCAACATAGTTGATTTCTTGCGCTGTCTTGAATCCTTCATTTAACACTTCCACTGGATTTGTAAAGGCTTGTTTTTCAACTTTATGGTTTCCAAGGTGCTTGAAGAAGTTCTCTGACACTTGTTTGAAGTGATCGAAATCTTCCTTGCTTCCGACAAAGGTTGCCACTAATTGGTCAGTTGTTAAAATCGTTTTTAACACGGCTTTCAAGCGGTCGATAAAGGCTTGAGGTTCTGCGTCAAAACCAGCCACCACATCGCAAATAAAGTCATAGTAGTCGATTCCTTCAAGCGATTGTAAGTATTTCGCGCCTTCGTAGTAATAAGACTCTAAACGACGAAGCGCAGCCACGTGTGAACCATAGTTGAAGTTCATCTCTAAGTCCGCTTTCACATTGAGTAAGAGCTCTTTAATCTTCTCTACATCATCTAAGTTTGAACGGTGAACGATTTCTTCAATCAAACTCAAAAGCTGTGGTTGATATTCCGACAAGGCTTTCCCACTCACTGTGAATTTAGGATAGTAAATATTGTCCTCTACCGATTCAGTAATTACAGTCGCATTCGTTCCGATACCACCAGTGTAGAAGTCGATTTCTGTACTAAGGGCTTCATCTGTGAAGTTTTCTGTTCCAACTTCCCCTAACACTTCCGTTAAGAAGGCCACAACTGGAATATCTTCAGTCTTCACGCCGGATAAATCGAAGTAATATTTTACGTAAGAAATGCCTGCTGTGAAGTCTTCATAGTGTAAGAAGGTTGGTTTGCCTTCTTGTTCTTCCACAGTTAGTGGTAATGGCTTTACTTCGCGGTCGATATCTTCAATGGATAGTTTAGGCAATTTCGCCAAATCTTCTTCCTTGTCAGGAGTTGTTTGACGTTCTAATAATTTTTGAGTTTCTTCAACCAATGCTTCTAATTCTTCGTCACTTAGTGAAGCCTTATAGGCAGCTAATTGTTCTTTTAGAGCTTGGTCTTTACGCTCTAGAAGTCCTGGTTCAGGAGAAAGTGTAATCACTGCTGAGTGCGTATTTTCTAATAATGTACTTTGAATTAATTTTTCGAAGTATCCATTGGTCATTTCTCTTTGAATCTTATCTAAAATTGGTTGGTACTCAAATGTCTCAAACACATTTCCACCATATAACCAGCTCGTTAGCGCGTTTAGAGAATACAGAATCCCTTTAGGAGTAGAACCTTCTAAAGCTGTAAGCTCCTTGTATCGGAACGCCGCCTTGTTTAATGCCGCTTGAATAGCTTTTTGAGGAATTCCTTCTTCAACGAGTCGTTTTAATTCTGATTCAATAATCGTAATAAATTCTTCCTTTGCAGAAGGATTTGTATCTTTCAGAACAATTTCAAATATAGGTGAATATGTTGCTGCACCAAAACCACCAGAAACATCCGAACCGAGTCCTGATTTCAAAAGTGCTTTTTTAATAGGAGCTGTATTACTTCCTAAAAGAAGCTCGTCTAATACTGCTAAGGCAATCAGTGATTCAGCATCCGTCCCTTTTCCTGCAGCCCAAACATAAGCAAGCAATGTTTTGTTTTCTTCAGATTCTTCTTGAGAAATCGAGAATTTTGCTTCTAATTCATGTCTTTTTTCAAACGGAGCTTGTTCAACAGGACCAAAGTCATATGCTTTTGGTTCGAATGCATCAAAGTATTCACTTAACTGACCAAAAGCAACGTCTAAATCTAGATTCCCATATAATGTAACACGCGCATTACTTGGGTGATAATATTTGTCATGGAAATCCACAAATTTCTCTTGTGTTAAAGTTGGGATGCTAGCAGGCATTCCTCCTGAAATATGTTTATACACCGTATCTGGATATAAAGTGGGTTCAATTAAACGATATAATTCTGATTCTGGTTGGGAGAAAGCCCCACGCATTTCGTTATACACAACGCCTTTATAAATCAGTTCATCGTCTGCATTCTCCAGATGATAATGCCATCCCTCTTGCATTAAAATTTGAGGATCCTGCTTAAAGTTCGGATAGAACACAGCATCTAAATAAACAGACATTAAATTTGTAAAATCTTTTTGATTACGAGAAGATACAGGATAAACTGTTTTATCCGAATAAGTCATCGCATTTAAGAAAGTATTTAGTGATCCTTTTAATAACTCTACAAAAGGTTCTTTCGTTGGATATTTTCTTGATCCATTTAATACTGAATGCTCAATAATATGCGCAATTCCATTATCATCATATGGTGGAGTTCTAAACGCGATATTAAAAGCCTTATTATCGTCTTCGTTCTCTAAATAAAGAACTTCCGCTCCTGTTTTTTCATGTTGATATAAATACCCTACTGAACGGATATCTGGTAAGTCTCTTTTTTCTAATAATTTAAAGCCTTTAAACTCTTTTGGCATAAAATTCCTCCTTCTTCTTAAAAGGTTTTCACTTATTTTAACATTTTTGGTACAAAAAAAGAAGATTAGGGACTGAATTAAGTTGTTTAGCGAAAATGCTGGATTAACAATAAATGAAATCACAAATTTATAGACGTGTGTGTCCATTTATTTACTAGAATATTTTCATATTTTTAAAATGTAACATATATGTTACATTTTACTTTTTTAAGACTTCTTTTCCGTCGAAAATTTACTATTCAAAAATTTAATAGAAATTCATTGAACTCATATAATTTTAGTTCAGAATTAAAACGATTCCTCTTTGATTTTGGTAAACTAAGGGGAATATTTTGTTGTGGAAATATCTTTTTCCAATATTTTTTCTATATACGCTCTATTTCCTTGACTAATTATTAGATTTTTATTTATATAAAAATCGCTTCTTTTTATATACTAAAAGTTTACTTTAGGGAATATTTCTTATTTTTGTAAGAAATATTATTTTCAATTTTTTTGAATCTATTTTGTATTCAGTTTCAGGTACATTTCCACATATAGTGTGTTTTTCTAAAATATATGATTTAGATTGCAGGAAGATAATTCTCCACTTACTCTTGTAACCATAAAAAAAGGATTAAGCAACATCAATCACTTAATCCCTTAAAAATTTGAAAACTCAAACTTTCCTTCCTTATATACAAAAATCCCGAAATTCACTGATGTGAAGTGCACCCTGTCAAGTAGACAGGAAAA
>NZ_KV790847.1:0-47141 GCF_001807725.1 Granulicatella sp. HMSC31F03
AACGCTTGAACAGTATTAGCAATCCTAACTTGATTCAAGTAGGACAAGTGCTGACGATTCAAGGTAGTGCTTATGGGGAGTCAACATACAATCCATCTGATAACTTGCCTCTAAATGAGGAAGGATTCTTTGTAACCGAAAATGACTTACGAAAAATTGGATGGACAAATGTATCGAGTTCGATGCTTCTTGACTTGAATAGCTGCTTACGTCGCTTCCAAATTAATACTGTTAATCGGATTCGCCACTTCATTAGTCAATGCAGTCATGAATCTGGTGGAGGTGTCTATACAAGAGAGATTGCCAGTGGGGAAGCCTATAATGGACGAAGTGATCTTGGAAATATTTATCCTGGTGATGGACCTAAGTTCAAAGGTGGAGGTTATATTCAGTTGACTGGTCGATATAACTACCAACAATTTGCAAACTACATGGGTGACCAACAAATTGTCCAACAAGGGGTAAACTATGTGGCAAGTAAGTATCCATGGACCAGTGCAGGATTTTGGTGGCACAGAAATAATATGAATGCCTTATGCGATGAGGGAGCAAGTGTCGATAGAATCACACTTAGGGTGAATGGGGGTTACAATGGGTTAGCTGACCGCAAATACTGGTATAACCGTTGTGTACAAGTGATTACAGCTACTAGTATTGAAGCGAATAATCCGTCAACTAATTATGGGACATCTTCTTCAGATTCAAAACCAACAGCCTATACGTATTCATTACCGCCAAAACCAAATACTAGTGGCTATGACTCAATATTTGAAGTTATCAGCTTGGTAAGGGAGTTAGAGGATGCGTATGTTGCATTTAGTCAAATGTTAGGAGAATCGGAAGTGCAAATGAAGTCTAGTATTGCAAGAGAGTGTTTGGGATATCTTGGTAAATATTACCTAAATCAAAATTCTTGGAAGTTATCGGTAGCATTACCGAAAGAAATGTTTTATACATTTGTTTATAAAAACTATCCGGCACTTTCAAGTAAGTTAAGTAAATATATTGACGCTAATCGAGTTGAAGTGAAAGATAGCATTGGCGGATTAAATGATTTTGCACATCTATCAGTTACTGCATATGCCTATCTTATCACCCCTTTAGTTCCAAAATTCTGGACAGGATGGGGAGGGGATTTAGCAACTGGAATGGCTGATGTTCATAATTATATGAGCAAGCATAGTCACTTAAGTCTTAAGAAAGTTTCAGATGCAGTGATTGGTGCGCATGAATCTGCTCCGTCTACTTATATCAAGCTAGATAATGGAGTGAATTGTAACTATACAGATTTGTGTGACGATGCTGATGCCATTGGTATTACACGATTATTGCGTACTAAGAGGCCTAGTACACATATTCTAAGTGAGACAATGATTAAATATTATAGTAATCTCACTAAAAAAGAACGTTACATGCAGTATCAAAATGATGGATTGGATTACTCTGATTTAAATACTCTTTCAAATTCAATTTATAAAAAAATGACAGGAGCATTTGAACGTATTTCTTTTGGATTACTTAATTTGACAGGAGGAGCGAATGAAGCAGAACAATGGCAAGCATGTCTATCATTTGCCAACTATCTGTTACACTGCATTAAGTAATAACTGAAAATAATCGAAGCTAATTGAAAGAAAATTAGCTTCGATTAATTTTTTATAAAATATAAACCGAGAGAGAAAATTAGAGTTTGCCAAGCTGGGATTAATAGATATTCTAAGAATATACTATATGATTCAAAAGAACCAAAGTAATGTTGCTGAAAGTATAGCATCATAAATGTGATTGTAGAAATAAACATGAACGAGAGTAAAATTTTTACGGTGGAAATTTGTTTATTAATGGAAATTAGTGGGAATAGTGGTAGTAAGTATATTCCACTGAAAATGAAAAAAAGAATTATGAAGTTCGATTCTGAAGTCATAATATTATAATTATCAGGTTTAGGGGGATCCACTACTAAAGCTATAAACGATAATATTATCCAAAAAAAATGATATGCAACACAATAACTAACAAATTCTTTTATAGAGTGTATTTTTTTCATAGATATTGTTCTCCTATACAATTTTTAAAGTAATTATACCGCTATCATCACTGATTATCTACTGTATTTAAGAAAATTTAATGGATCTCTTGACTATTCAGTTGATGGATAAAAAGTTGCCAATGAAGTATTACAAGGGGGATGGGGGAATGGGAATGAACGAATTGAACTTCGAACTAATGCAGGTTATGACGCTCAAAAATCCAGAATATCGTTAATCGATTAGTGTTAGGATAATATGATGAATGTATTGTCAATATTGATGAAATTGCACAAGAGTTTATCTAAGGTGAATGAGGTAATGGAGATGAGCGAAAAGTAAGACTAGAAAATTCAGGGGATAATTATCAAGCATTCCAAGATAGAGTTAACGAATTACTAGGGTAATTATTGTATAGAGCCTACTACAGAAATTGTCTGTGTTGGTTTAAAAAATTTTCCTCCTGCTTGCTACTAAGCTAGCTATTATATGGAAAAGAAAATTGTGAACATACGAGAGGTTTATATAATTTCGATTGAAATAAAGTTCACAGAAAAAAACTTAGAACAAATAAATAATATTTGTTCTAAGTTTAATCTATTTAAAATATCATTTAACTGGTATTGGATCTGCATTACAGCTACTAGCTCCACAAGATGTACAGCTACTATCCTCACTGTTTACATTAATATTACGGCTTGAGTCTAACTCAAGTTTTTGTAAATCTAACAGTTGTCTATTTTCCATGAATATCACCTCCTAATATATTGATTTTTTTCACAAATGGCCTATACTGAAATTAATAATAAATATGAACTGTCGATGAGAGTATAAGAATAACGCATAAATTTGATTAGAATCTTTTTTGTTGGGAAGTGAAATGATGGATTATATGAAGAAAATTTTGGAGTGGTTACCACGCAAATACTTAGTACTTATTGCTATTGGTATGTCTTTAACAGCTTTAGACGGTATTATTATTCCTTCCTTTATTTCAGGCTTAATAGATGTTTCATCCACTCAAAAAGTTGAGGATTTAGTAAAAATTTCAATTATAGGTGTTCTTAGTTATTCACTTATTCGATTTGGATTATTTATATGGGAAGATTCTCAACAAAGGATGATAAAACAATTAACATTAACGCTTAAAGAAAAAATCATTACAGCATTCTTTTACGGAAAGTTTAACCAACAGGAAGTAGAGTCAATAGTGCTTAGTGAATTAAAACTATTAGAAGAACAGGGCATCAAGTCTGTCATGGGATTTTTCTATTGCCTCGTTTTTGCGTTGGTTACCTTGTTGTATGTATCTGCTATAGATTTAAAATTAGCAGCGCTCTTTATTACGTTATCGTTCTTACCGATATTAGTCCCAAAATTATTTGCTAAATCAATTCGAAAGCACTCAAAGAGATGGGCTGAAGTGAACCAATTAAGTATCTTGCAACAACAAGAATATTTGAAAAGTAAGCCAATTATTAAAAACTTTTTTGTAGAAAAAATCTTCTTGAATAAGTTGATGGGAACATTGAATCAAACAGAAGAAGCCTATTTTCAAATGAATCATGTACGATTTACATCGAAGTTATTAGCAAACTTACTTTCAGGATTAAGTTCATTTGTGCCGTTAGCTATTGGGGTATATCTAGTTATTATTGGTGAGACTAAATTAGCCACAGTTATTGCAATTTATTTAGCTAGCGATCGTATTGTTAGCCCTTTACTCAATGCAATCGATTATTATCAAAGATTTAATTCAATCATTCCTGTAATCGAAAGAGTAGAAAAGTATACAGAGTTTGAATGTGATAATTCTGAAAGTAAATCTAGTATTAGTACCGTATTTCCGATTGAGTTACAACAGTGTAATGTTCAAATTGAAAAAATGACTATATTAGACAAAATTGATTTAGAAATTAATGAGAATGATAGGGTACTGATTATGGGACCATCAGGCTCTGGAAAATCTACACTCTTGGAATTAATATATGGACTCTATGTATCTAAAGATGGAGTTCAAAAGTATAATGGAATTCAGAGACAATTAGTTTCAGGAGATGATTTAAAGAAACACATTGGATTCTTTACTCAGGAATCAAGGATTTTCTATGAGTCGTTAAAATTTAATATTTCTCTGGGAGAAGAGTATTCGGATAGTGAAGTTACCTCTGTTATTCAAAAAGTAGGGCTAGGTTACTTAGTCGAAAGAATAGGGCTACATAATGCAGAATTAAATCTTGATGAATCACTTTCTGGAGGAGAAAAAGCTAGAATCTGTCTAGCACGTCTATTACTTAGAAAATACCAATTGATGTTATTAGATGAGTTTTCATCTGCTATTGATGAGGATACAACGATGATGATTAGAGAACTTCTTAAAAAGAATAATATTCCATTTGTAGAGATAGCGCATAGAGTACCAAAAGATATCGACTTGTACAATAAACGCTATACTTTGGAGTCTGGTCGATTAATACACTAATCATTTATAAAAAAATCCCTTTGAAACCTTGAAGTTTTTGCTAAATCGCTATAAAACATGCTATACTACTAATGATATTATGTGTGAAAACTGTAAATTATTCATTTTTGGAGGCTAAAGCATGGGATTTATAATCTTTCTAGTGCTGATTGTAGTACTGGGTGCTGCAGTATATGGAACAGCAATCTATTTAACAAGAAAACAAAATAAAGTGATTGAGGAATTATCTGAGAAAAAAGATAAGTTAATGGCAGTGCCAATTGCGGATACTTTCTATACTTTGAAGAATCTAAATCTAACAGGTCAAACAAAGAGAACTTACGAAACATGGCAAGCGACTTGGCAAACAATCACACGTTTTAGATTTCCTGAAATTGAAGCTGCTCTAGTAAGTGCAGAACAATATATTCAAAAATTAAACTTCTTTAAGGGGAGACAAGTTACTCAACAAGCTGAGAACTTAATTGAAGAAACAAAAGCGGAAGTTGATAAAATTTATTCAGCATTACAAAAATTATTAGATAGTGAGAAGCAAAATAGAGCTGAGTTAGATTTATTACAAGAACGCTATGCTTCAATGAGAAAAGATTTATTAGCACATAGCTTTTCATTTGGAGAAGCCTTAGAGACTTTAGAAAAACGTTTGGCATACTTAGAGTTAGACTTCGCGAAGTTTAATACTTTAACAAACGAAGGAGATCACTTAGAAGCTAAGGAAGTACTTGGACGTATTGAGAAAGAGATGAAAGAATTTGAATCCATCGTGGAACAAGTTCCTCAACTCTTAAAAGAAATCGATACTGTCTATAATGAGCAAGTGGAAGATTTAAAACAAGGCTACAAGAGAATGGTTGAAGAGCATTATCAATTCTCGAAGATTTCTATTCCTGATGAAATTGAGAGCATTGAAAAAACGATTCAAGTGGCCCGTAACCATATTGCTGCTACAGAATTAGAGGAAGCTCGTCAACAATTAGATAAAGTGGCTCGTGAAATCGACCAACTTTACGATGTGATGGAAGCGGAAATTGAAGCACGTGAATTTGTATACCGAAACAAAGCGCAAGTTGAAAAACGATTGAACCAAGTATTACAAAGCAACCGTTATGTGAATATCGAGGTTGATCGTGTATCACAAAATTATATTTTATCGAATAATGAGTTTGTTCGTGTTCAAGAATTTGCTGAACAATTAGAAAAAGAACAAGAAGCTATTCAATACTACAGCAAGGCGATGGAAAATCATCAAGTGCCTTACTCAGTTGTTAAAGAACATTACGAACTCGTCCTTGATAAATTAAATAGTATTGATGAAGATCAAACGGATTTAGTAAATACTTTATCTGATTTACGTAGCCAAGAAAAAGCAATTCGTGACGGATTAGATGTCTTCGAATTAGACTTACGTAATATGAAACGTACGATTGAGAAATACCACTTACCAGGTCTTCCAAAAGAATACTTAGAATTGTTCTTTGCAACAAGCAATCGTATTGAGCAATTATGGCAAAAGATGAATCGTGTGAAGTTAGATATGAGTGAAATTAATGCTGCAAATAATGTGATTGAAGAGGATGTTGAAAAATTAGATATCCTTACAGAGCAAATTGTGGACAACGCTCAATTAACGGAGTATATGATACAACATGCCAACCGTTATCGTTTATCACATCCTGAAATCGAAACTGCAATTGGTCGTGCACTTGACCTATTCAACCACACATTCAAATACGATGAATCATTACAAATTATTGAGTCAGCGTTAGAACAAGTAGAACCAGGTGCTGGTAACCGTGTCCGTCAAAACTATCAATCAGAAAAGAATAATAGTTTATTCTTCTAATAGATAAATGATTAAGCCACGTGAGTGAAAGCTCACGTGGCTTTTTTGTATTTTTTTGAATCATCGTATCATAATCAAGTTTTATGTGTGGAAAATCTATATTTTTAATATTCTTCCAGAAGTATACTAAAGTTACAAATGAAGGAGGGATTTTATGGATTTTGTATTATGGGGGAGCGTATTTTTAGCAGGCTTATTCTCGTTTTTTTCTCCATGCGTGCTACCTCTGTTTCCAGTCTATTTTGGTGTTTTAATGAGTGAACAGGACGGACCTCGCCTGAAGATTGGGAGATTAGAGATATATTGGAAGCCAATGATTCGCACAGTCATCTTTATTGCTGGCATTTCAACAGTCTTTTTCTTCTTAGGATTTGCGGCAACTGCATTAGGAAGTCTGATTTACAATCCTTGGTTTAATATCACACTGGGAGTCGTGATTGTGCTATTAGGCTTGCACCAAATGGAACTGTTCCATCTACTATTTTTACAAAAACAAAAAACAGTTCAGTTTGAAGTGAAAGATAAAAAATCGCTATGGAGTAGTTACTTATTAGGACTCAGTTTCAGCTTCGGATGGACACCTTGTGTGGGACCAGTACTAAGTGCCGTCTTAACGCTTATTTCCACTCAACAAGCCAGTATCACCTATGGGATTTTCTTACTTTGCTTATATATATTAGGTTTGGCCATTCCGTTTTTAATCTTATCAGCTGCTTCAACCGTAGCGTTTAAATGGTTCAACCTTGCGAAAAAACGATTATTATTACTTAAAAAAATCGGAGGACTCGTGATTGTTATTATGGGAGCATCAATTATCTTTTCTCAACTGTCACAAGTTTTCCATTAAAAATTAGGAGGAATGAAAATGAAAACAAAATTGATGATTGCATTATTTAGTACATTGCTTTTAGGAGCTTGTCAAAATTCACAAATGGGTATGGATACAAAAGACATGAAAGAAACCACTGAAATGATGAGCTCTATGAGTGGTGAAAAAATGGATAAAATGGATAACATGAGTTCAAAAGATGAAAAAATGGACAAAAAGATGGGAGAAATGGACGATATGACACAGTCTACCTTTACAACATTAGATGGGAAAGAAGTTTCACTAGCAGATTATAAAGGGAAAAAAGTTTATTTGAAGTTTTGGGCTTCATGGTGCCCAATCTGTTTAGCTGGACTTGCTGATATCAATCAATTAGCGGACATGCCTCCTAAATATGCAGTCGTTCTGACTGTTATTGCACCAGGTGTGAATCGTGAAAAAAATTTAGACGACTTTAAAGAATGGTTTTCTGGGTTGGAGTATAAAACACTTCCAGTTTTAGTAGATAATAATGGCCAGTTTTTAAAAAAATTAGGAATCGTTGGGTACCCATCTTCAGCTTTTATTGATGCAAATGGAAAAGTGGTAAGAGTTCAACCAGGTCACGTAACGAATGAAGATATCGTGAAGACTTTAGAAACACTCTAGAAAAGGAGAAAGCAGAATGGATAAAAAACTAATGATTTCAGTCTTTGCCTTCATTATTTTATTAGCGGGAGCTTTGTATTTTGGTAAAGGCAATACAGTAGTCAGTTCTTCTGAATCAGAATCGATTTCAAAAAAGGTCACGAATCTGATTGAAAAAGAAGAAAACAAATCCAATACCAAAAAGGAGGCAACAAATATGAAAGAAATTTATTTGGCAGGAGGCTGTTTTTGGGGGCTTGAGGAATATTTTTCAAGAATTAATGGGGTAATTGATGTTGTTAGTGGTTACGCCAATGGGAATGTAGAAACAACCAATTATCAACTTATTCATAGTACAGACCATGCTGAGACAATTCATGTAACTTATGATGCGGATAAAGTTTCCCTAAGAGAATTATTATTATATTACTTTAGAGTGATTGATCCTTTTTCAGTGAATAAACAAGGAAATGATGTAGGCCGCCAATATCGTACAGGAATTTATTATACAGATGAAGCCGATAGTAAGATTATACAGGAGGTCATGAAAGAAAAGGAAGAACAATTAGGAAAAAAATTAGCAGTTGAAACGGAAAAACTACGCCATTTCGTAGTTGCTGAAGACTACCATCAAGATTACTTAAAGAAACATCCAAATGGATATTGTCACATTGATGTGAAAAAAGCAAATGATCCAGTTATTGATGCGAATATGTATCCACTTCGTGATGAGGAGACTTTAAAGAAAACATTGACAAAGGAACAATATGCTGTAACTAGAGAAAATCGTACAGAATTAGCATTTTCAAATCAATATTGGAATAATCATGAAAAAGGAATCTATGTAGATGTAGCGACAGGAGAACCGCTATTTTCTTCACGAGACAAATTTGATTCTGGATGTGGATGGCCAAGTTTCACGAAACCAATCTCTTCAGAAGTAGTTACTTATCATGAAGATAATAGTTTTAATATGAAACGAGTTGAGGTAAGAAGTCGTATTGCAAATTCTCATTTAGGCCACGTGTTTGAAGATGGCCCTAGTGATAAAGGCGGACTACGATTCTGTATTAATAGTGCTTCCATTAAGTTTATTCCTCTGGATGAAATGGATTCTAAAGGATATGGTTATTTGAAAGACTTTGTTAAATAGAAATAGATGCTTTAGAGGAGAGGGGTTAATGATGGGAATTTCTCTCTTTTAAAGCATTTTTTTATGCAAAACTCACTCGAAAAAGTTAGATGAAAGAGTATAATGGAAACAGGAGGGGATTTTATGTATTCAATCTTGATTGTAGAAGATGAACCGGTTATCCGAAAAGGGATTGCTTCTCTTGTTGATTTTGAAAGTTTGGGGATATCAAGCGTTCTAGAGGCCGAAAATGGGGAACAGGCGATAGCAATGATTCAAGAGCTGGCGCCAGATATTTTGCTGACGGATATTAATATGCCAAAAATGGATGGAATTACTTTGGCTCAATTAGCAAGAGCTGAATTTCCACAATTAAGAATTATCTTTTTAACAGGATATGATTATGTGGATTACTTGCTATCAGCAGTTAAATTAGGGGTCGATGATTATATTCTAAAGCCTGTTACCAAAACAGAAATTGAATCCTTGCTTATAAAAGTTGTCTCAAAATTGAATGAAGAAGAAAAACAAAGAAGACTATTAGAATTAGCCAGTAAGAATAGTAGTCAATCTGAATCTGTTCACTTTGAAAAATTGATTTTAGAGCAATTATCTAATCCAGAATTATCTCTAGTAGAACTGGCAAAACAATTAGGATTTAGTTCGAATTATTTAAGTATGCTTATAAAGAAAGAACTTGGTAAGTCTTTCCAAGAATATGTAACAGAGCAGCGCATTCAAATGGCGAAAAGACTTTTATTATCTACCGATATGAAAATTTATGAGATAGCAGAAGCCGTAGGGATTGAAGATATGAATTATTTTTCCTACCGATTCAAATCAATAGTGGGAGTTACTCCAAAAAAATTTAGAAACGGAGCTAATATATGAGGAAAAAGTCTTTAGCAACACGTTTATTTGGATATCTGAGTTTAATGCTATGTGTACTTGTAGTCATCATTGGTAGCTTCTATTGGGTTCAAAGTAGTAAACTGTTTCATAGAGAAGTGGAAGATCATACGATTCATGAGATAGATACGAGTGCAAAATATATTGAGCAATATGTTAGTAATTTAAAATCAACCTCAATAGCATTAGCCCAATCAAAAGAAATTCAAACCTATGCCCAAAACGACCATACAAACAACAAGGATGCAATTCATCAGTTGTTTGATACTATTTTGAAGAGTCATCCAGACTTTAGAGCCATCCTGTTTGTGACAAAGGATGGTAGAATTTTAAAGACTGGCATGGACGAAGAGATGGTAACATCTACAGATATGATGGCGCAAGGATGGTATAAAGAAGCTATCCTAAAATCAAACACGCCTATTATCAAATCGACGAAGAATAATAGTAATCAAGTGGTTATTTCTATTAGTCAGGAAATAAAAGGAGAAGATGGACAACATCTTGGTGTGATTCGTTTAGATGTAGATTATCAAGAATTAGAAAAGTATGTTAAAGAACTTTCTTTAGGAACAAATGGATATGCTTTTGTCATTGAAAAAGATGGCACAATTATTTATCATCCGGATTCTGAAGTGTTCGAGTCGGTAGAAAAACAAATGTCCGTTCAAGATATCTCCAATAGTCCGATGGATTCGATGGTTTCTGAAGATTACTTCGTTCATAAGAGTACCATTGGAAACGGTGATTGGGTCTTAGTTGGGGTAAGCTCGTTTAGTAGTTTTAAAGAGACGTCGTTCAAATTGCTTGCGATTGTGAGTGCTGTTGGGATTGTTAGTTTAATGATTTGTATGTTTGGAATTTATGCTCTGATACGTTATCAACTGCTTCCTGTAAAACAATTAGGCCAGGTCATGAAGAAAGTTGAAGAGGGAGACACTACGATTCGAGCACAGGAGAACGGTGCGCAAGAATTCCAAGTGTTGGCTGCTAGTTTCAATCAAATGTTAGAGAAAATTGAAAAACTCATGCAGGATGAAAAAGAACAAGAAGCACTGACCAGAGTTTATGAATTAAAGGCATTAACGAGTCAAATTAATCCGCATTTTCTATATAATACTTTGGAGACTATTATTTGGATGGCTGAATTTCAAGACCATAAAAAAGTAGTAGAAATTACAAAAGCACTCTCTAATTATTTTAGACTTTCGCTGAATGCGGGAAATGAATTAGTAACATTACAACAAGAAATAGAGCATGTACGACAATATTTATTTATTCAAAAGGAAAGATATGGCGATAAGTTAAATTATCGAATCGATTTTTCAGAAGAAATTCCTCCGATTATGATTCCAAAAATTGTTATTCAACCTCTCGTAGAAAATGCAATCTATCATGGAATTAAAGAAATCGATAGACTAGGGCAAATTGATATTACACTTCTAAAGATTGATGAATGGATTGAAATTTGCATTGCCGATAATGGCGTCGGAATGAGTGGAAAAGAAACTTCATCAAAACAGCTTGGTGGTATTGGAATTAAGAATGTCACTGAACGATTGAAACTATTTTTTGGGGAAGCATTTACGATGACGATTGACTCAAAACCAAATGAGTATACAAAGGTTTATTTACGCATTCCGATAAAAAGGTAACAAGACTTGCAATAGTTGACAAAACAAGGCGCTTTTCGTATACTTCTAAAGGTAAGCAGTCGGATTGAGATTTTACCTATTAGAGAGGCTTGTCTGGTGAAAATAGCCATCAAAATCGTGCTCCCGATTGAAAACTTTGTAGAAATACAAACGCCCTTCCAGCGTTATCGGAATTAGAGATGAATGAACAGCTGTTTCATTGTAAGCAAGGTGGTACCGCGGTAGGACGCCCTTGCAGCAATGGAGCAGTTTTTTTATTTACAAAAAGAAGGAGAATGAAGATGAAAAAATTATCAAGTAGCGAAATTCGTCAAATGTACCTTGATTTCTTCCAAGAAAAAGGACATAAGGTGCATCCAAGTGCGAGCTTAATTCCTGTAAATGATCCAACATTATTATGGATTAACTCAGGGGTTGCCACTCTTAAAAAATACTTCGATGGAACAGAAACACCAGAAGTTCCACGTATTACCAATGCTCAAAAGAGTATTCGTACAAACGATATTGAAAACGTAGGACACACAGCTCGTCACCATACATTATTCGAAATGATGGGGAACTTCTCAATCGGGGATTACTTCAAAGAAGAAGTGATTCCATGGGCATGGGAATTCTTAACAAGCGAAAAATGGCTAGGACTTGATCCAGACCGCCTATACGTAACTTATTATCCAAAAGATCCAGAAACAAAAGCATTGTGGATGGATAAAGTAGGTCTTCCTGAAGATCACATCATTCCAGTAGAAGATAACTTCTGGGATATCGGTGCAGGTCCATGTGGTCCGGATACTGAGATTTTCTACGACCGTGGAGAAAAATATAATAACTTAGCAGAAGATGATCCAGAAAACTATCCTGGTGGAGAAAACGAACGTTACTTAGAAATTTGGAACTTAGTATTCTCTCAATTCAACCATATGCCAGACGGAACTTATCCACCATTACCACATAAGAACGTCGATACGGGGATGGGTCTTGAACGTGTCGTTTCTGTTATCCAAGACACACCAACAAACTTCGAAACAGACTTATTTATGCCAATTATTAAGCAATTAGAAAGCTTAAGCGCTGGTAAGAAATACAATGAGTCTAAAGAAACGGATGTATCATTTAAAGTGATTGCCGACCACATTCGTGCGGTAAGCTTTGCGATTGGCGATGGTGCGCTTCCTTCAAACGAAGGTCGTGGATATATCATTCGTCGTTTAATCCGTCGTTCTGTAATGCATGGACAACGTTTAGGGATTCAAGGTTCATTCTTAACAAAATTAGTTCCAACAGTGGCTCAAATTATGCATAGCTACTATCCAGAAGTCACTGAAAATATGGAATTCATCCAAAAAGTGATTGCGAACGAAGAGGATCGTTTCCAAGAAACTATTCACGACGGTTTAGCAATCTTAGAAACTATTTTTGCCGATATGAAAGCTTCTAATGAAACAACTCTTTCTGGCGAAAATGCGTTCAAACTATATGATACTTACGGATTCCCATATGAATTAACATTAGAATACGCTAGCGACAATGGGTTCACAGTCGATGAAGAAGGATTCCAAGCAGAAATGCAAGCGCAAAAAGACCGTGCGCGTGCTGCTCGTAATACAGAAACATCAATGAATGTACAATCTGCAGTATTACGTGAAATCACTGTAGAAAGTGAATTCGTTGGATATGCTTCAACAACAGAAGAAGGTGTATTAAAAGCCATCGTTGTGGATGATGAATTAGTAGAATCTGCACATAAAGATGCACATGTTCAATTAGTATTCGACCGCACACCTTTCTATGCTGAAATGGGTGGACAATTAGCAGATCACGGTACAATTCAAGATGCTAACGGTACCGTTGTAGCTAATGTTCTACAAGTGAAGAAAGCTCCTAATGGACAACCATTACACACTGTAGAAGTGTTAGGCGACTTACAAGTAAATGCAACTTACACATTAGTGGTTGATGCTTCTGAACGTGCAAAAATCATCAAAAACCATACAGCAACTCACTTATTACACCAAGCATTAAAAGATGTTTTAGGAACTCATGCAAACCAAGCAGGTTCTCTTGTAACTCCAACTGGTTTACGTTTCGACTTCAGTCACTTTGGACAAGTAACTGCTGAAGAATTAGCTGAAATGGAACGTATCGTAAACGAAAAAATCTGGGCTGGTTTAGAAGTAGTGACTGTTGAAACAACACTAGAAGATGCGAAGAGCCGTGGGGCAATGGCACTCTTTGGTGAAAAATATGGCAACTTAGTTCGTATGGTCAACATTGGCGATTGGTCAATCGAACTTTGTGGTGGTATCCATGTAGCGAACACTCAAGAAATCGGATTATTCAAGATTGTTTCTGAATCTGGTATCGGTGCTGGCGTTCGTCGTATCGAGGCTGTCACAAGTAAAGAAGCTTTTGACTTATTAAGCCATCACGAAAACCTATTAAAACAAGTGGCTGCTGAAGTCAAAGCAATCCAATTAGATACAGTTGTAGAACGTGTGGCTACTTTGGGTCAAGAATTGAAAGAAGCCAATGGTGAAATTGCGAAACTGAAAGCTAAAATCATGAAAGCTGAAGTCGCAGATGTCTTCAACAATGTAGAAGAGGTGAACGGAACTTCATTCATTACCGTTTCTCTAGAAAATAAAGAAATGGATGAATTACGTCAATTAGCAGATACTTGGAGACAAAAAGGTGCGAGCGATATCTTCGTAGTAGGTACTGCTTCTGCGGATAAAGCCAATCTTTTAGTAGCCGTATCTAAAGATGCTAATGCAAAAGGATTAAAAGCAGGCGATATCATTAAGGCGATTGCTCCAGCTATCCAAGGTGGAGGCGGAGGCCGTCCTGATATGGCTCAAGCAGGTGGTAAGAACCCTGCAGGTATTCCACAAGCATTCGAATTGCTTAAAGAATATTTAGCTAAATAAGACCAAAATTAGGAAACCTTCCTTAAGCTCATGAACGAGTTTTAAGGAAGGTTTTTATTGTGAAAGCAAAGGAAAGGCTTTCTAAAAGTTTAAGAATCGGTAAGTATCGATTGTAGTTTTGCTGAAAATCTTGTAATATAAGTATATATATTGAAATGAGGTGTCAGTATGAGTTCAATAGATGAAACAGTCCTATTTAAGTTTAATGAAAAGGATGAAAAAAGCGTTCAAGAAACTTTAACTATCGTGTATGATGCGTTGAATGAAAAAGGATATAGTTCAATCAATCAAATTGTAGGATATTTATTGTCTGGGGATCCAGCGTATATTCCTAGACATAAAGATGCGCGAAATTTAATCCGTCGTCACGAAAGAGATGAGATTTTGGAAGAACTCATTAGACATTATATTCGTTCTACAGGAAGAGATGCCTAATATGAGATTGATGGGCTTAGATGTCGGAAGTAAAACTGTGGGCGTCGCCGTTAGTGATTTAATGGGGTGGACTGCTCAAGGAGTTGAAACGATTCCGATAAATGAAAATGCTTCTGAATTTGGCTTTAAACGTGTTGTCGAGTTAGTGGAAGAGTATGGCGTTGAAAAAATCGTCATTGGTCTACCAAAGAACATGAATAATACGGAAGGGCCAAGAGTAGAGGCTTCTCGAAGATATGGAGCAAGTCTAGAGAAAAGACTCCAAATTCCCATTGTTTTTCATGATGAGCGCCTTACTACGATGCAAGCTGAAAGGATGCTTGTAGAAGAAGGAAATGTTTCAAGAAAAAAAAGAAAACAAGTCATTGATATGCTCGCAGCAGTCATGATTTTACAAAACTATTTAGATTTAAATGGAAATCAATAAAAGAAAGAGGAAAGAAAATGACAGAACATTCACATCACGAACACGATCATGAACATGATCACTTAGAAGGACATGAAGGTCACGAACATATTACAATCGTTGACGAAGAAGGAAACGAAATTTTACACGAAGTATTATTTACTTTTGAATCAGAAGATTACAATAAATCATATGTTTTATGCTATCCAGCAGGAATTCCTGAAGGTGAAGAAGTAGAATTACAAGCATTCTCATATGTAGAAGCTGAAGATGGTACTGAAGGACAATTAAACCCAATCGAAACAGAAGCAGAATGGGATATGATTGAAGAAGTATTAAACACATTCTTAGCAGAAGAAGATTTATAATCACAAAAGACCAAGGGTAACCTTGGTCTTTTATTTTTTTAGAGGAATATAGTTTTATTTGTAAAACATGACAGAAGATGTCAACATTAAAAGAGTATAATCTATTAAGAGGTGAAGATAATGTATGAAAAATAATAGATTGTTTCGACTGCTATATTATGTTCTATCGAAAAGAAAAGTCACAGCATCACAGCTAGCGGACCATTTTGAAGTCTCAATTAGAACAATCTACCGAGATATTGATAATCTTAGTAGTGCGGGTATCCCTATTTACGCCACACAAGGGAAAGGGGGAGGCATTGAGATTTCTAGAGAGTTTATTTTGAATCAATCTTTGTTATCTCAAGAAGAAAAGGAACAAATAATGAATGCCTTACAAGGATTAGGGACAACTAGTGACTTATCTGACAAAAATCTTCTTATGAAATTGTCTGCCTTATTTAATATGGAGATGATCAATTGGATTGAGGTTGATTTTCAAGGATGGAATTCTACACATGACACAGCATTATTTCAAAATTTGAAGCTGGCGATTTTGAATAAAAATTTAATTTCATTCGACTATTTTAGCCATCTACAAGAAACTACAAGAATAGTCAAGCCAATTCGATTATGGTTTAAAAGTTTTAATTGGTATTTATATGCATTTTGTTTGTCTAGAAATAATTATAGATTATTTAAAGTATCCAGAATAAAAAATTTGGAGACTTTGAAAGAAAGATATGAGGATTCGTTTGAGGATTTTTCGTTGAATGAATTAAAAGTACCAAATAATATGATTTCTCTTCAGGTTAAATTTGATAAAAGAGTGGCATATCGCGTTTATGATGAAATAACTTCCGAGATCACTGTTGATGAGAATGGAGATTTATTGACAACTATTGAACTCCCAAATGATGAAAGAATGGTTAGTTACTTATTCTCCTATGGCTCAAATGTCGAGGTACTTCAACCAAAAGAAATACGCCTACAAATAAAGCAATTGATTCAAACAATTGGAGAAAAATATAAAACATGACATAGGTTGACAAGTATTCAATCGTATAATAAGAGTATCAAATAGAAAGGCGTGAGAAAAATGAAGTATGAATGGAGAAAACAAGAGAAAGAATTATACGGTGTAAAAACCAAAGCTGTTTTAGTTGATGTTCCAAAACAAAAGTTCATTACGATTAAAGGAAAAGGAAATCCAAATGAAGCAGATTTCTCAAATAGAATTTCCGCTTTATACTCAGTCGCTTATGGTATAAAGATGCTGTTTAAAAAAGCAGCATTGAATAATGAAATTAATGATTTTACCGTTTTTCCTTTAGAAGGTCTATGGCAAAAAGGAGAGAAGGTTGAATTTGATAAAAATGATTTAAGTTATATTTTAATGATTAAACAACCCACACTCATCACTGAAGAAATATTTTATCAAGCTTTGGAAATCGTAAAGCAAAAAAAGCCTAATGATTTATATGAAGAAATCGCCTTTAAAGAATTTGAAGAGGAAAAAGCGATTCAAATTTTACATTTAGGAAGTTTTGATGACGAACCTCAATCTTTTGAGAAGATGGATAAATTAGCTACAGAATTGCAATTAAAAAGAACGTCTAATGTGCATCGGGAAATCTATTTAACAAATAAAAACAGAACGAGCGAAGAAAAGCAAAAAACAATTTTAAGATATTCAGTAGAATAAATCCCCAAAAGGTAACAGTATGAATAGATACTGTTGCCTTTTATTGAATACAAAATAGCTTAAAATATTGTTATATGAACGTTCTAACTCCCTTTTGTAATTGAGTTTCTTCATTTTTTTATAATAATAGGGTATAATAACTACAACTATGGTTACCTTATGTGACTATCTTAGGAGGAAAACAATGTCTCAAAATGAACATAAAAAGCATTCCTTAATTTCCGAGACGGATTCTAAAAGAGATATCCGAAAGAAGGAAACGTCTATTATTAAAAAGATTATGAAGTACTTCATGATTGCACTTCTAGCAATTGTTCTAATTGGAGGAATCTTTACTTGGAACTACATTAATGGTGAAGTAAAACCTGTAGATAGTGAACAAACAGAATTGGTTGAATTTGAAATTAACCAAGGAGAATCTGTTAAAGATGTTGCAAATCATTTGAAGGAAAAAGAGTTTATTCGTAATTCAAAATTTTTTACGTTCTATTTAAAGTTTAAAAATATCGCAGGATTTAAGGCAGGAGCTTATCAAGTTTCAAAAAGCATGACTTTAGATGAAATTATTGAAGAGCTTTCGGGTAAAGGAAAAGAGAAAAACTTGAACGCAACGAAGGTTGTGATTCGAGAAGGAGAGCAACTGAGTGATATTTCTAAAGAAGTTGCAAAATCAACGAAATACTCAGCTGAAGATTTTATGGCTAAAGTTCAGGATAGTGGTTTTATTGAATTGTTAGTTCAAAAGTATCCTAAATTATTAACTCAGTCATACAATTCATATAATGTGAAGTATGTTCTAGAAGGATTTCTTTTCCCAGCAACTTATGATATGAACGATAATAAAACACTTCAAATGTTAATTACTGAAATGGTTGCCAAAACAGATGAAGTGTTATCAAAATATTACTCCCAAATTGAAGCGAGTCCTTATACTTTACAACAAATTATGGCTTTAGCTTCTTTAATCGAAAAAGAAGGGGTTAAACTTGAGGATCGTAAGAAAATCGCTAGTGTCTTCTATAACCGTCTTGAAAAAGGCATGATGCTTCAAACAGACGTTGCTGTGCAATATGCTTTAGGAGAACATAAAGAAGCACTATCATTGAAAGATTTAGAAGTGGATTCTCCATATAACTTATACCAAAATTACGGTGTAGGGCCAGGACCTTATAATAGTCCAAGTGAGGATTCTATTGTTGCCGCACTGGAACCTGAAAAAACGGATTATTTATACTTTGTAGCGGATATTCATACGAAAGAAATTTATTTTGCGAAAACGTATGAAGAACATTTAGAATTAAAAGCTAAATATGTGGATAAGGAGTAAGGTCATGGAAAAGAGAAAGCCAATTGTTATTGGAGTTACTGGTGGCTCAGGAAGTGGGAAAACAAGTGTTAGTCGAAAAATTTTGGAGAATTTCCCGGAATTAACCATCGTAAAAATTGATCAAGATTACTATTATAAAGACCAAAGTCATATGCCGTTTGAAGAACGTTTAAAAACGAACTATGACCACCCATTTGCTTTTGATACAGATTTATTAATTGAACATATGAATAGATTAATCAATTTTGAATCGATTGAAGAACCCGTATATGATTACGAAAATCACACAAGAAGCGATAAAACAATTCATCAAGAACCAAAAGATGTCATTCTCATTGAAGGAATTCTTATTCTTGAAGATAAACGTTTACGTGATTTGATGGACATCAAGGTATATGTAGATACAGATGATGATATTCGAATTATTCGTCGTATTAAACGAGACATGGTGGAACGTGGTAGAACACTAGATTCAATCATTCATCAGTATATGTCCGTTGTAAAACCAATGCATCATCAATTTATTGAACCTACTAAAAAATTTGCAGACATCATTATTCCTGAGGGTGGATCGAACACAGTTGCAATTGACTTAATGACCACAAAAATAGCTTCTATTTTAAGAGAATTAGCTTAATTTTTGGACCTTTGAACTTGTTTCAAAGGTCTTTTCTATACAAAAAATTCACTAAAGTTTCTTAAAATCATATAAAAATAATGAATAGGGCTTGCAATCTTCACTATAAAATGTTAAAGTTTTAGCATTGTAGATTGAGATAATCTAAAAAACAATATAGGGGAGAGTCGTATGACTGAAAAAGTATTTCCAATGACGCTTGAAGGAAAAGCAAAACTTGAGGCGGAATTAGAAGAATTAAAAGTCGTTAAACGTAAAGAAATTGTAGAGCGAATTAAAATTGCTCGTAGTTACGGTGACTTATCAGAAAACTCTGAATATGAATCAGCTAAAGATGAACAAGCTTTTGTTGAAGGTCGTATTTCAACATTAGAAAAAATGATTCGTTTTGCTGAAATAATTGACGATAACAATGTTGAAAAAGATGTTGTATCATTAGGTAGAAAAGTTACGTTTATCGAATTACCAGATGGAGATGAAGAAACATACACGATTGTTGGTAGTGCAGAAGCAAACCCAATTGAAGGTAAGATTTCAAATGATTCTCCAATTGCCAAAGGAATTATTGGTAAAAAATTAAATGAAGAAGTAGTCATTCCAACACCAGGTGGAGAAATGAAAATCAGAATTATTGATATTCAATCTGCTTAATTCATAATAATGTAAAAAGCTAGGAGACTTCCTAGCTTTTTTGTATATCATTCTTTAGACTGATGGTCTTGAAATGATTTCGTGATAGGATTGTATGTGAGAAGATGATATACTAATACCTATATGGAGGTGAGAAGATGAAAAATATTAAAAAGATGCTCATTGTATTGTTACTAGGAACAATGATTTCAGCCATTGAAATTACTACTAGAATGGGCTTATTTATCATCTTTGCACTTGGAGTTGCTACTATCGTAAGTAGTTTGGTTCTTTTTAAAAATGTAAAATTTATGAAAAATATGGGTTTATGTTTTGGTAGTTTGTTTATGATATTGCCTTTACTATCTACTGCCGGAATTTGGTTAGGTATGATAGCAGCATTACTCATATTATTATTTAGTCATGATAGCTCGTCTTTTTCTGTGGTAACGACTATTTTTCAAAGAAAGGATCAACAAGAATATATTTTCGTGAATTCTAGAGAAGAAGAGATTGATTCGGAGAAAATTAAACGATTCGATTGGATAGGATCTCAAATCATTGGAAATGAGCCTTATGAATGGAACGATATCAACGCTGGACAATTAGTTGGAGATACCATTATTGATTTAGGAAATACGATTCTTCCAGCAAAAGAAAACGTAATTGTGATACGAAAAGGGTTTGGACGAGTTCGAATTTTGGTTCCGTATGGAGTCGGTGTCATGATTCACCATCATAGTTTCGCTGGAGAATTAGAGTTTGAAAAGCAATCTTATACCCTAAGCAATGAGTCGATTCAACTATACAGTAAAGATTATCAAAGAGCTAGTAAGCGAATTAAAATCTATACGACGATTGTAGCTGGAAAAATTGAGGTGATTGAAGCATGAAGCAACGAATCCTCAAAAGCTGGCTTCTATTTTCAGCTCTTTATAGTATTGTCAGTACAGTATTCATATTTCTATTTAGAAAATGGTTTAATTTTGATCACTTAGAAGAGATTAGTTTTCAGGAAACTCTAGGGACTATCACATTATTTCTTTTAATACTTCTATTTTTAGCATTAGTTTCTGCAATTATCTTATATGGATTAAATCGGCAGGCAGAAAGAAAAATTACAGAGCAGCTGTTAATGATTCAAAAAGCTCAATTTCAGTTGGTCAAAGATAAAGATGAATCTAATTGGTTGAATGAAGCAACCATTCTAGATTTAAAGGCGTTCTATGCTCAGTCAATGGCGATTTCGAATCAGATTGAAACGGTATCTCTAGAATTGCAAGAAATTGGTAGAAAACCGCAGTATGTTGGAGAAGAGACGAAAGAACAAGTCATTGAACAAGAAAGAAGACGTATTGCTAGAGAATTACATGACTCTGTGAGCCAGCAATTATTTGCTGCAATGATGATGATTTCAGCGTTGAATGAAAGAAAGCAACATTTTGATGAAAAAGAACAAAAACAACTAGCCATGATCGAACATGTTCTTTCTCAAGCTCAGTCTGAAATGCGCGCATTATTACTACACCTTCGACCAATTTCGTTAGAAAATAAATCCTTAAAATCCGGAATCGAAGGTTTATTAGTCGAATTACAAACGAAAGTGCAAATGAAAATTCATTGGGATATAGAAGATGTTATTCTACCAGAAGGGGTTGAAGATCATCTCTTTAGAATTGCTCAGGAATTGCTTTCGAATACGCTAAGACATTCTCATGCGAAACATTTAGAGGTTTACTTAAGACAGAAAGACTCAAATGTAATCTTTAAAATCGAAGACGATGGTATCGGATTTAATGTAGAGGACATCCATCCTGGTAGTTATGGAATTAATAATATGAAAGAAAGAGTACAAGGACTCGGTGGACAAGTGAAGATTGTAAGTTTCCCAAATCAAGGGACAACAATAGAAATCAAAATTCCGCTTGGTCGTCATTTGGAGGGAAATTATGATTAATGTTTTATTAGTAGATGACCATGAAATGGTGCGATTAGGCGTGTCTTCGTATTTATCAATGCAGGATGATATCGATGTTGTTGCTGAAGCAAAGAATGGTCGAGAAGGTGTAGAGAAGGCTTTATCTTATAAACCGGACATCATCCTAATGGATTTAGTTATGCCTGAGATGGATGGGATTGAAGCGACAAAAGAAATTCTACGTCAATGGCCAGAAGCAAAAATCATCATTTTAACCAGTTTCATTGATGATGAGAAAGTCTTTCCAGCCATCAATGCGGGTGCCAAAAGTTATATTTTAAAAACTTCTTCGGCCTCTCAAATTGCTAAAGCTATTCGTGATACTTATCAAGGGGACGGCGTATTTGAACCTCAAGTGACTGATAAATTAGTGAATAGAATCCAAATGAAGCAACAACATTTCCCTCATGATGATTTGACTCAACGTGAATTGGAAGTTCTTCTTCTAATTGCACAAGGAAAATCAAATCAAGAAATTGCTGATGAATTATTTATTACTTTAAAAACGGTAAAAACTCATGTTTCAAATATTTTATCCAAATTGGAAGTAGAAGACAGAACGCAAGCAACGATTTATGCATTCAAGCACCAGTTAATAAAAATGTAGGCATAGTTACTGTCATTAATTATGAATGAATATGAATCATAAGAAGAATCAAAACGAAAAAGATGTATGGAATTTTCCATGCATCTTTTTTATTGTAGTGTCTTTGATTTGGAATGAAAGTAATTTCGAAAAATGGATAAAGAAACAAATGATGGAGACAGTTTTTGAAACTACTTACTAAAAAAACAAGGTATATTGAAAATGTTTTCTTTGACTAGTATACTAATAAATATGAAAGGGTTTTAAAAAGGAGGCTGTTTATGAGAATACATGGTCAATTAATTGTATCATGCCAAGCATTGCCGCATGAACCATTGCATAGTGATTATATTATGGCTCGTATGGCAGTTGCTGCAAAGGAAGGAGGAGCAAAGGGAATTCGTGCCAACTCAGTAGTCGATATAAAAGCAATCAAAGAAGCTGTAGATTTACCAGTTATTGGAATTATTAAACGAGATTATAACGATTCAGATGTTTTTATTACGGCTACGATGAAGGAAGTAGATGAACTTATGACGGTTCAACCAGAAATTATTGCACTGGATGCGACTTCATCTACTCGTCCAAATGGACAGTCGTTGGACGAATTTTATAAGAAAATTAGAGAAAAATATCCTAATCAATTATTGATGGCGGATTGTTCTACAGTAGAAGAAATGATTCACGCTGATGAACTCGGTTTTGATTTTATCGGAAGTACTTTAGTGGGATATACGAAACAAAGTAAGGGAGATAAAATTGAAGCGAATGATTTTGAAATTTTAAGAACTGTTTTGAAACAAATCAAACATCCTTTAATTGCAGAGGGAAATATTGATACACCGGATAAGGTGAAAAGAGTGCTAGAGTTGGGCGCTTATAGTGTAGTTGTAGGTTCTGCGATTACGCGTCCACAACTCATTACAAAAAAATTTGTTGATGCTATTCATCAACACTAGGAAAGATAAGAATTATTCATTTTAAGTTTAGGGGGAAAACCATATGTTTAAAGTCTTACAAAAAATAGGGAAGGCATTTATGTTGCCAATTGCCATTTTGCCGGCAGCTGGTTTGCTATTAGGGATTGGGGGAGCTTTATCCAATCCAACAACTGTTGCGACATACCCTGCATTAAATAACGAAGTATTACAAGCGATTTTTAAAGTGATGAGCCAAGCTGGAGAAGTTGTCTTTGCAAATCTATCACTTCTTCTCTGTATCGGGCTCTGTATCGGGCTAGCAAAACGTGACAAAGGAACTGCTGCTCTTGCTGGGGTTACAGGATACTTGGTAATGACTGCAACTATTAAAGCTCTTGTTGGATTATTTATGGCAAAAGATGCTTCCATTGATACTGGGGTTATCGGTGCTGTTGTAGTTGGATCAGTGGCTGTATGGTTACATAACCGTTATAACAATATTCAATTACCTCAAGTACTTGGATTCTTTGGTGGTAGCCGTTTTGTTCCAATTGTAACATCATTTGCGTCTATCTTTGTGGGAGCAATCTTCTTCTTAGTATGGCCACCATTCCAACAATTATTAGTATCTACTGGTGGATATATCTCACAAGCTGGTCCAATTGGTACATTTTTATATGGCTTCTTAATGCGTTTATGTGGTGCTGTAGGGTTACACCATATGATTTATCCAATGTTCTGGTTTACAGAATTAGGTGGAGTGGAAGTTGTAGCTGGCCAAACTGTGGTTGGGGCTCAAAAAATCTTCTTTGCTCAATTAGCGGATCCAAACCATGTAGGACTATTTACTGAAGGAACTCGTTTCTTCGCTGGACGTTTTTCAACAATGATGTTTGGTCTTCCAGCAGCCTGCTTAGCAATGTACCACTGTGTACCAAAAGATCGTCGTAAAAAATACGCTGGTTTATTCTTCGGGGTTGCATTAACTTCATTTATTACTGGTATTACAGAACCAATTGAGTTCATGTTCTTATTCGTAAGCCCAGTATTATATGTTGTTCACGCATTCCTTGATGGGGTAAGTTTCTTCATCGCTGATATTCTAAATATCTCTATTGGTAATACATTCTCAGGTGGGGTTATCGACTTCACATTATTCGGTGTTTTACAAGGAAATGATAAGACAAACTGGTTATTACAAATTCCATTTGGTCTTGTTTGGAGCGTTTTATACTATGTTGTATTTAGATGGTTTATTCTTCAATTCAATGTCGCTACACCAGGACGTGTTGAAGATGATTTAGCTAGTGATGAAAAACCAGTCGTGGAAACGAAAGACAGCTTAAAACAAGATAGCGTTCGTATTATTGATGCTTTGGGTGGTCAAGAAAATATCGAAGATGTAGATGCTTGTATCACACGTTTACGCGTATCTGTTAAAGATGTTGAAAAAGTAAATAAGGCAACGTTAAAAGAAATCGGTGCAGTTGATGTTCTTGAAGTGAAAGGTGGCATTCAAGCAATTTATGGAGCTAAAGCTATCCTTTATAAAAATAATATCAATGAAATTTTAGGTGTAGATGACTAGTAATCAATCTTAACTAAAGCAGGTAAACTAGCCCTCGTGTCTAGTTTGCCTGCTTTTAATTTTAAAAAAGAGTATGCATCGTATGTTATAATAAAAGAAACAAATGCAAAGGGGAGATGCAGGTGTTATCATTCGAGAAAAAAGTGGTTCCGATTATAGAGTCTATTTACGATACTTTAACACCGATTGAAAAGACAATTGCACAGTATTTTCTAGAACCAATTCCAGAAGGAGTGTCTCTTTCGGCACAAGAAGTGTCCAATCGTTTATTCGTTTCCATTCCGTCACTGACAAGATTTGCCCAGAAATGCGGATATAACGGATATCGACAATTTATTTATGATTATGAAAAGAAAAGTAAGGAAGAGTCGACGCTTCATATTAATTCGACTAAAATCGTTCTTGAAGATTATGCTGAGCTTTTGTCGAAGTCTTTTTCCCTTGTAAATGAAGCTCAATTAATTCGAGTTTGTGAATTGCTCAGCAGTGCAAAAAGGGTATATATATATGGTCAAGGGAGCTCTGGACTAGCAGCATTAGAGATGAAATTTCGGTTTATGAGACTTGGGATGATTTGTGAGGCGATCACGGATTTGCATACAATGCTTATGAATCGTGTGCTTGTTGATGAAGATTGTCTTGTCATTGGAATCACAGTTTCGGCAAATGAAAGTGTGGTAAAGGCAGTAAATATTGCAAAGAATCAGGGAGCAAAAACGGTTCTGATCACTTCTAAAAAGAGTGAGGAACTGTCGCATGAATGCGATGAATTGGTACTTATTGCGATGAAAAATGCTTTGGAACAAGGGACGACAATTTCACCACAGTTTCCGGTTTTAGTGGTGGTTGATATTTTGTATAGTTATTACAAGGAAATCGATAAGGAAAGGAAGCATTCTATTTTTTCAAATACATTGCATGCGATTCAACCTGAATAAAGAAGGAGAAGATAAAATGTTTGGATTTTTTAAAAAGAATAAAAACAATAAAGAAGTAGTAGTTTATGCACTAGCATCTGGAGACATTGTTCCAATTACGCAAGTGAATGATCCCGTTTTTGCGGGTAAAATGATGGGAGACGGTTTTGCGATACTTCCAACAAGTGGAGTGATTACTTCACCTGTTAAGGGAGAAATTGTAAATGTCTTTCCAACGCTACATGCTGTAGGGATTAAAACTCCTGAAGGACTTGAAGTGTTAGTCCATATGGGAATCGATACAGTTGAATTAAAAGGAGCTCCGTTTCAAACAACAGTAACTGTTGGTCAAAAGGTGGACGAGAATACGGTTTTATCAACGGTCGATTTAGAGGCATTAAATGAAGCTGGTAAAGATACAGCGATGATGGTTCTCTTTACGAATATGGATAAATTGGATACATTTTCTATCGCGACTGAAGGGTCAGTAGATGGAAAATCAGAAGTTGGGAAAGTAACGATGAAGCCTTAAATAAAATAAAAAATCCGCTCAATAGAGCGGATTTTTGTTTTAGAAAATATGACTACGGTATAAGCTAACTACTTTTCCTAGGATAGTACAATTTGGAAGAATAATTGGCTCCATTGTGTCATTCTCAGGTTCTAAGCGAACGTGGTCCTTTTCCAAGTAAAATCTCTTACAAGTAGCAGTGTCTTCTTCGGTCATTGCAATGACAATCTCCCCATTGGCTGCAGTAGATTGTTTACGAACGATAACAGAGTCACCATCAAAGATTCCAGCATTAATCATACTATCCCCTTTAATACGCAACATAAAAAGATCATCTGATTCGTTTTGTAATTCTGGTGGAATTGGAAAGAAGTCACTTGCTTCTTCTACAGCAAGAATTGGTTCACCAGCTGTAACTACACCAAGCATTGGAATAGCAGTTGCCTTTGCGCCGATAGCCTTTAATCCTGCCATTGTTAATTCAATTGCACGAGGTTTACTTGGGTCGCGCTGAATGAATCCATTTTTTTCCAATCTGGACAAGTGGCCATGAACGGTAGAAGTCGAAGAAAGCTGAACAGCATTACAAATTTCACGCACTGTTGGCGGATAACCGTGTTCTTGAACTTCTTTATAAATAAACTGTAAAACATCTAATTGTCTTGAATCTTTTAAATTTGTCATCGGAACATCTCCTTCTTTAAAAATAGTTTATCATAGACCATACTAGAAAATCAAACAAATGTTCGTATGTAAATCGGATTTTTAGGAAGTTTTTATAAATCGTGATACACTAGGGACGAATAAAAGGAAAGGAATGAAGAAATGTTATCACCAGAGAAGATTAGTCGTATCAATGAATTGGCTAAAAAGAAAAAAGAAGGAAAATTAACACCTACAGAAGAAAAAGAACAACAACTCCTACGTCAAGAGTATTTGGAGGCTTTTCGTGGAGGCATGCGTAATCATATTGAAGGATTAAAAATTGTTGACGAAGAAGGAAATGATGTGACTCCTGATAAACTAAAAGCAATCCAAAAAGAAAAAGGATTACATAATCGAGGAGAAGAATAAGGAGTCGGAGGTTGAGGATTTTCAGCCTCTTTTTTTCTACTATTTGTATCTCTAGTAAAATTGAATCAATTTTGCAAGGGGTTACTTTATTTTATTAAAGATTAGAATAACGGTTGCAAAAGAATGTTTGAATTTAGTAAAATAGAGTAGTAAGTTCCTATTAAGGAAAACTATATTTAAGGAGTGATTGTATGTTTGATAAAACCGATCAACTAGCAGTGAATACGATTCGTACACTAAGTATGGATGCCATTCAAGCTGCGAATTCAGGACACCCTGGCCTACCAATGGGTGCAGCGCCAATGGCATATGTACTTTGGTCTAAATATTTAAAGGTGAACCCAAAACGTTCTAATTGGGTCGATCGCGATCGCTTTGTATTATCTGCAGGTCATGGATCTGCAATGTTATATGCTTTATTACATTTATCTGGCTATGACTTATCAATTGAAGATGTGAAAAACTTCCGCCAACTTGGAAGTAAAACACCGGGGCACCCAGAAGTACATGACACGGATGGAGTAGATGCAACTACTGGTCCGCTTGGACAAGGGTTTGCAAACGGTGTTGGGATGGCTATGGCTGAAGCTCATTTAGCTGCAAAATTCAACCGTGAAGGGTACCCAGTTGTGGACCACCATACTTATGTATTATGTGGTGACGGGGACTTAATGGAAGGAATCTCGTATGAAGCCGCATCTCTAGCAGGAACATTGAAATTAAATAAATTAATCGTGTTATACGATTCAAATGACATCTGTTTAGATGGACCATTAAATAAAGTGTTTACCGAAGATGTGAAGAAACGCTTCAAAGGATTAGGTTGGAACTATATTCGCGTTGAAGATGGAAACGACTTAGATGAAATTGCAGAAGCTATTGAAGAAGCACAATGCCAAAAAGAAAAACCAACGATTATTGAAGTGAAAACGGTTATTGGTTACGGTGCTCCAAACCAAGGAACAAATAAAGTTCATGGAGCTCCTTTAGGACCTGACGGCATTGCAGAAGCAAAAGCAAACTACGGATGGGAATATGGCCCATTTGAAGTTCCTGAAGAAGTACAACACCGTTTTGATAAATTATTAGTCCAAACAGGTGAAAATGACTACAATGAGTGGAAAACTTTATTCGAAGGTTATAAACAAGCTTATCCAGAACTTGCAAAAGAATTCGAAGATAGCTTTGCAGAAAACATCGAAGTAGATCTAGAAAAAGTATTACCTTCATATGAATTTGGTAGCCCAGCAATGGCTTCTCGTGTAACAAGCCAAGCTGCAATTCAAGAATTAGGAAAACATATTCCATTCTTATGGGGTGGGTCTGCAGACCTTTCTTCATCAAACAACACAATGAACAAAGCAGATACAGACTTCTCTCACGAAAATTACGGAGGAAGAAACATCTGGTTTGGGGTTCGTGAATTTGCGATGGGAGCTGCGATGAACGGCATGCTTCTTCATGGTGGTAACCGTGTCTATGGTGGTACATTCTTTGTATTCGCAGATTACTTAAAAGCAGCGATGCGTGTTGCAGCGATTTCTCATTTACCTGCAATCTATGTATATACACATGACTCAATTGCAGTTGGGGAAGATGGACCAACGCATGAACCAATCGAACAATTGGCAGCGTTCCGTGCAACTCCAAACTTAAACGTGATTCGTCCTGCAGATGGTAACGAAGTATCTGCTGCGTGGAAAGTGGCCGTAGAAACAAAAGACCGTCCATCAGTACTCGTATTCTCACGTCAAAACTTACCAGTTCTTGAACATTCACAGGAATTAGCATATGAAGGTGTGAAACGTGGGGCTTATGTAGTAAGTCCTCAAAAATGCGATACACCAGAAGGTATCTTGATTGCGACAGGTTCTGAAGTGGATCTTGCCATTGAAGCGCAAAAAGTGCTTGCAGAAGAAGGAATTGATGTCTCTGTTGTTTCAATGCCATCCATGAACTTATTCGAAGAACAACCAAAAGAATACCGCGAATCAGTATTACCTAGCGATGTTCGAAAACGTGTTGCCGTTGAAATGGGCGCAAGTTTCGGATGGGGACAATATGTTGGCCTTGACGGAGCTACTGTGACGATCGACCGCTTCGGGTTATCAGGTAACGGAAATAAAGTCATGGAAACATTAGGATTCACTGTAGAAAACGTAGTGAATACATTTAAATCTTTATAAAAATAGGTTAAAATGAAGATTGAAAGCCCACAAGTAGTGGACTTTCAATCTTTTTTTGTTTTTAGGAGAATGTATGAACGAATTGAAACAAGCATTTAAGATTAGTTTACCCATCTGTTTCGGGTATATCTTTTTAGGAATTGCATTTGCACTCTTGATGTCACAAGAAGGATTTCCAGCTTGGGCTTCTATTTTTTCAAGTATATTTGTGTATGCAGGATCCATGCAATTTGCTCTTGTCTCATTTATGAGCGCAGGGATGAGTTTTTGGATGATTGCTTTAATGACTTTATTTATTAATGCCAGAATGTTGTTTTATGGCGTTGGCTTTATTGAAGAATTTAAAAAGTTGGGCTGGAAAGCATTTTATTTAATCTTCGCCCTATCAGATGAAACCTTTTCTCTCTTAGTAGGGATGAAACAAACGAAGAGTGAAGATAATGAACAAGTGATGGTCTATGTTGGACTGTTGAACCATTTCTATTGGGTCTTTGGTACAGTCATTGGAGTTGTCATCGGCGAATTCCTTCCATTTTCAACAAAGGGAATCGATTTTTCAATGACGGCACTATTTGTGGTCATTCTTGTAAACCAATTGAAAAAGGCGGACCGTTATTTCCCGTTCATCATTGGGGGAATTAGTGCTATTTTCTGGTTAATTCTTGTTGGAAAACAATATTTCCTTGTGTGCGCCTTAGCTACAACGATGATCGGTTTAATTGCAATCTTCGAACGTGAGAAACTACAAATGAAGGAGGAAGAAAATGAGTAGTACGTATATTATTCTTGCTCTTATTACTAGTGGAGTCGTGACCTTTGCGATTCGATTATTTCCGTTTTTAGTACTCCGCAATCAAACGAATTTATCCTCCCGCATGCAGTTTATTTCGGCGGTCTTACCACAAGCGATTATTACGATTCTAGTTGTCTATTGTTTAAAGGATATTTCGTTTATAAGCGCACCATTTGGAATTCCAGAACTCATTGCTATCGCGATTGTCGTCTTATTGCAATGGTGGAAGGAGAATACTTTGCTGAGTATCTTTGTCCCAACGGTTATTTATATGGTGTTATTACAAGTGATGTAAAAATAACATAGTTGTTAATTTAAGCTACCTAGTTCATGGTTGTATCTAGGTATTTTCTAGCCTTATTTTATGGTAAAATAGAGCTACATTGATTTAGAAAGAGGCACTCTTATGAAATTACTATTTGTTGGAGATGTTGTCGGATCTCTTGGAAGAGAGATGGTCGCACAATACGTCCCAAAATTAAAGAAAAAATATAAACCGCAAATCACCGTGATTAATGGGGAAAATGCTGCCCATGGAAAAGGAATTACGGAGAAGATTTATAAAGAGTTATTGCAGGCTGGAGCAGATGTAGTAACGCTTGGGAATCACGCCTTTGATAACAAAGCAATTTTTGATTTCATTGAAGATGCCACAAAAATGGTACGACCGCTGAACTATCCAGCAGGAGTTCCAGGAAAAGGAATCGTTTATGTAAAATGTAACGACAAAGAAGTGGCCGTCATCAACTTGCAAGGCCGTGTCTTTATGAATACATTGGACGATCCTTTTACCAAAATTACAGAGACGGTTGAAGAAGCTAGAAAGAGAACACCGATTATCTTTATCGACTTCCACGCCGAAGTAACCAGTGAGAAACAAGCCTTGTCTTGGTACTTGGACGGAAAAGTGTCTGCCGTCGTTGGAACACATACGCATGTACCTACAAACGATGCACGCGTCCTTCCACAAGGAACAGCCTTTCTTTGTGATGTGGGGATGACAGGTCCGTATAACGGAATTCTCGGAATGGACCGCGATATTATTATTACGAAATTCCTTAATCAATTGCCAGCACGATTTGAAGTGGCAGAAGACGATGAAGGCCAATTAAGCGCTTGTTTGATTGATATTGATGATAAAACAGGGAAGGCGAAATCGATTCAACTGATTCGCATTACTCCAGATGCACCATTTTTTGAATAAAAAGATTAGAAAGAGAGTCCGAAATGCCACAAAAAACGAAACACACACCGATGATGCAACAGTATTTTTCGATTAAAGAAAAATATCCTGATTGCTTATTGTTTTATCGACTAGGTGATTTTTATGAATTGTTTTATGATGATGCGATTGAAGCAGCACGACTTCTCGAAATTACACTAACCAGTCGAAATAAAAATGCTGAGGACCCAATTCCAATGTGTGGGGTTCCTCATCATGCCGCAAAAGAATATATAAAAACGCTGATTGAACTTGGAAAGAAAGTAGCCATTTGTGAGCAGTTGGAAGATCCAAAGCTTACAAAGGGAATGGTGAAGAGAGACGTTGTTCAAGTCTTGACGCCTGGGACCTATACAGAATATCAAGCGCAAAATCAAAACCATTATTTAGTATCGATTTTACCGCTTGTTGGGAAACGATATGCACTCTCATATGTGGATGTGTCAACTGGGGAATTAAAAGTGACACAACTTGAAAACTTAGAAGAAGTGCGTAGCGAATGCTCAAGTTTACTATGCCGTGAAGTCGTTCTTGTCGATAGTGATGTGACAGAAGAACTTCGCCATCTGTTTACAAGCATGCAAATCTTGATTTCAACGATTGAAAAAGATGAAATTAATGCAGAAGACTGCACAGACTTAGTCTCAGAACTAGAAGATGAAGCTTCAGTTCGATGCGTACAAAATCTATTAAGTTATTTGAAACTGACTCAAAAGAGAAGTTTCTCGCACTTACAAAAAGCACAAGCATATCAAAGCGAGTTCTATCTCTCAATGAATTATGAGACAAAACGTAACTTAGAATTAACGACGACAATCCGTTCCAACCAAAAACATGGGTCACTATTCTGGTTCTTAGACGAGACGCAAACGGCGATGGGTGGACGTCTCCTCAAACAATGGCTTGAAAAACCACTTGTATTAGAAGGAGCGATTCAAAAACGCCATGCATTAGTAGAAACATTGAACCAACATTACTTCGAGCGTACAGACTTCATCGAAACATTGAAACGTGTGTACGACTTAGAAAGAATCGTGGGAAAAGTGTCATTTGGAACCGCCAATGCACGAGACCTCTTGCAACTTAAACAAACACTTAGTCAAGTACCAATCTTTAAATCGATTGTGGATAGCTTGGACTCAGAGGCATGGAGCGCTCTTGGAGAAAACTTATTCGACATTCCTGAGTTATACGATTTAATCGACCGTGCCATCGACGAAGATGCGCCACTGACGATTTCAGATGGAAATATTATCCGTTCAGGATATAACGCGACACTCGATACGTACCGCGATACGATGAAACACGGAAAAGAATGGATTGCTTCTCTCCAACAACAAGAACGTGAGCAAACAGGCATCAGTTCATTGAAGATTAGTTTCAACAAGGTGTTTGGGTACTATATCGAAGTGACAAAATCAAATCTATCGAAACTCGATAGTAGCCGCTATGAGCGTAAACAAACGCTGGCGAATGCGGAACGTTTTATTACGCCTGAATTAAAAGAAAAAGAAACGCTCATTCTAGAAGCGGAAGAAAAATCAAGTGCACTCGAATATCAATTATTCGTAGAAGTGCGTGAACAGGTGAAACATTATACGGCCGAGTTGCAACAATTGGCAAAGACGGTCGCAACGATAGACGTCTTACAAGCGTTCAGTGTGGTGAGCGAACGTTATCACCTGGTGAAGCCTACGATTTCAATGAAGAACCGTAGACTCTGGATTGAGGATGGTCGCCATCCGGTTGTTGAAAAGGTGATGGGACAATCAACGTATGTTCCAAATAGCATTTCAATGAGTCCAGACGAGCATATTCTTCTCATTACTGGGCCGAATATGTCCGGTAAATCGACTTACATGAGACAATTAGCGCTCTGTGTGATCTTAGCGCAAATCGGATGTTTTGTACCTGCTAAGAGTGCAACGATTCCAGTCTTTACGAAAATCTTTACCCGTATTGGGGCTGCTGATGATTTAATTTCTGGACAAAGTACATTCATGGTAGAGATGATGGAGACAAACCATGCACTTCGAAATGCCGATGAAACAAGCTTGCTATTGTTTGACGAAATCGGACGTGGAACGGCTACTTATGATGGAATGGCGCTCGCTGAAGCCATCATCACATATATTCACGAGCATTTATCTGCAAAAGTATTATTCTCAACGCATTACCATGAGTTAACAAGACTCAGCGAGAAATATGCAGATTTACGCAATGTGCATGTGGGAGCCGTTGAAGAAAATGGCGAAGTGGTCTTCTTGCATAAAGTATTAGAAGGTCCTGCTGATAAGAGTTACGGAATTCATGTGGCGAAGCTGGCTGGACTTCCAACAGAGCTCTTGAAAAATGCCAGCACGATTTTAAATCATTTAGAAGCTAAAGGGGCTGCTAATGAAAATATCACCTTCGTGGAACAAGTATCTCTCTTTGAAGAAGAAACAGCGTCGGTACCTGAATGGGTTCATGAGCTTAAAGGATTAAACTTAATGAGTATGACGCCAATGGATGCAATGAACATCCTGTATAAATGGCAACAAATAGAAAAGGGTGAGTAGTGTATGGGAACCATTAAAGAATTAAGTCCATTACTGACAAACCAAATCGCAGCAGGGGAAGTCATCGAACGTCCTTCTTCTGTGGTGAAGGAATTGCTCGAAAACGCGATTGATGCTGGCAGTACTCGTATCGAGATTGAAATCGAAGAGAGTGGTCTTCGCAAGATTCGCATTCAAGATAACGGAAGTGGGATGACGAAAGAGGATGCTCGTATGTCGATTAAACGTCATACAACGAGTAAACTTTATTCGCCGGAACAACTCTTTAGAATCCGTACGCTTGGGTTCCGCGGTGAAGCCTTAGCGAGTATTACGGCCGTATCGAAAGTGACGCTGACGACTTCTACCGGTGAAGACAGCGGCGTGGAGTTGAAGATTGAGTCTGGTGAAATTAAAGAAGAAAAGACCGTTCCTCCGTTAAAAGGAACGACATTCTTAGTTGAAGATTTGTTTTATAATACACCGGCACGGTTGAAATTCGTTCGTACATTGCAGACGGAGTTAGCTCATATTACGGATGTGGTGAGTAAAGCATCTCTCAGTCACCCAGAAATTGCCTTTATTTTAAAAAATGACGGCAATCTGTTATTGCAAACTTCTGGGAAGGGTGAGTTGCTGCAAGCAGTCGCTGGAAATATTGGACCCGTAAATGCTCGTAAGATGTTACCTTTTAGTGGAGAAGACGAAGATTTCAAAGTATCAGGATATACGTCGCTCCCAGAACTCACTCGTTCAAACCGCAATTACTTATCGATTTTCATTAATGGACGTCCAATCCGTAATATGGCGATTGCAAAGGCCATTACATTAGGATACGGATCCACATTAATGGTGGGACGATTCCCGATTACGATTATTTCGATTGAAATGGACGTACAACTCGTTGATGTGAACGTGCATCCAACGAAACAAGAAGTTCGAATCAGTAAGGAACAAGAACTCTCACAGGTGATTCAAAAGGCCATTAGAGAGGCGATACAAGGCGTACAACGCATTCCTGAATCGATTGAAGACTTGTCCTTCAAACGCAAAGAAAACAGGGTAGAAGCTCCAAAACCAGTCCAACAAACTTTGGAGTGGCAATTGAAGACACCTATTGTGGAGTCTACTCGCGTGGAAACACCTTCTTATTCAGAAAATGTAAGAGAAGAAGTGGAAGTTCTACCAGCCGATGATGCGCCTCTAAAAGTAAGTCAGGCAGATGAACCTGTCGAGCAAGAAGAACTCTTGGACAGCCACGATGAACATGCAGACTACTTAAAATTGGCTGAGAAAATCGATACACAACCTTTTGAAAAGGAATTCCCAGAATTACATTATTTTGGACAAATGCATGGAACTTATTTATTCGCGCAAAACGAAAAAGGCTTGTATATGATTGACCAACATGCCGCCCAAGAACGGATTAAATATGAACAGTTCAAAGTGGAGATTGGTCAAGTAGGAAGAGTGAGTCAACCACTAATGGTTCCGATATTACTAGAGTTTTCGAAAAAAGATAGTGTGAAATTGGAAGAACGTTTATCTTTTGTTGAAGAGTTTGGAATTGAGATGGAGCCATTTGGACAAAATACCTTCCAAATTCAATCGCATCCAGCATGGATTAAAAAGGGACAGGAGAAGGCGATTATCGAAGAAATTATCGACTTTATCTTGGCTGACGAAAAGATTACGGTTGCTAAATTAAGAGAAGCAACAGCCATTATGATGAGTTGTAAAGGTTCGATTAAAGCCAACCATCATTTAAGTGAGTGGGAAGCACGTCAGTTATTAGTGGATTTAGCCAAATGTAAAAATCCATATAACTGTCCGCACGGTAGACCCGTACTCGTTCATTTAACGAATAAGGACTTGGAACATCTCTTCAAGAGAATTCAAGATCCGCATCAAACGAAACGACAACAATTTGAATAGGAGAGACCACGATGGAATTTTCAAAAGAAGAACTAAAAAAACGATTAACAGAAATTCAATACGAAGTGACTCAAAATGAAGCCACAGAAAGACCTTTCTCAGGAGAATATGATGATTTCTACGAAGAAGGAATCTATGTAGATATCGTCAGTGGTGAACCACTTTTTAGCTCAAAGGATAAATTTGATGCAGGATGTGGTTGGCCATCATTTTCAAAACCAATTGAAAATACAACTCTAACGGAGAAAGAAGATTACAAACTAAGCCGTAAAAGAACTGAAGTAAGAAGTGGACAAGCAGATTCACATTTAGGACACGTCTTTGAAGACGGTCCAAAAGAATTAGGTGGACTACGTTATTGCATTAATTCAGCGTCTCTTCGCTTTGTCCCAGTTGATAAACTCGAAGAAGAAGGTTACGGAGAGTTTCTTCAATATTTTAAATAAAGATCTGTTTGAACCTTATTATATGGAAAATCCGGGGTGGAAACCTCGGATTTTTTTGATCCTATCATACTTTTTATGAACGTTTTATTGCGGAATGAACATAAAAAATGGTAATATAGAGTGCTCGATGAATTAAATGATCAAAAAATCGAGATAAAACAGTCAAATAAATGTGGTTATGAACGTTTTCGATTTCTAAATAACCGTTTCGAAAACAGGAATATTTCCTACAAAACAAAGAAAACTAATGTATTTTCTGAAGGTTCTAATGCTTCTTCTTGACAGAGGCTACAGGCTATGGTAGATACTTGTCGATTAAAAAATGATAATTTTTTGAATCGGCTTTTCTGATTTTTTAGGAAACCAAAAACAAGAAGGGAAGAAAATACATGACACAATTTGATACACCAGAATACTTAGCAAAGGTGGATGCTTGGTGGCGTGCAGCGAACTACATTTCAGTAGCTCAAATGTACTTAAAAGATAACCCACTTTTACGTCGTCCAATCCAAAAAGAAGACGTTAAACTTCATCCAATCGGACACTGGGGAACAATCGCAGGACAAAACTTTATTTATGCGCACTTAAACCGTGCTATTAATAAATATGATTTAGATATGTTCTACATTGAAGGACCAGGTCACGGTGGACAAGTAATGGTTTCTAACTCTTACTTAGATGGATCTTACACAGAGTTATACCCACAAATCACTCAAGATGAAGCAGGGTTCAAACAATTATGTAAAATCTTCTCATTCCCTGGAGGAATTGCGTCTCACGCGGCTCCAGAAACTCCTGGTTCAATTCACGAAGGTGGAGAATTAGGTTACTCATTATCACATGCTACAGGTGCTGTTTTAGATAATCCTAACGTAATTGCAGCAGCAGTTATTGGTGACGGAGAAGCAGAAACTGGTCCTTTAGCAGCTGGTTGGTTCTCAAACACATTTATCAACCCAGTAAACGATGGTGCAGTTTTACCAATCCTTTACTTAAACGGTGGTAAAATCCACAACCCAACTATTTTAGCTCGTCGTACAGATGAAGAGTTAACACAATTCTTCAATGGTTTAGGATGGGATCCAATCTTCGTAGAAGGAACAGATTCTGAAAAAGTTCACCCATTAATGGCTGCTAAATTAGATGAAGCAATTGAAAAAATTCAAGCAATTCAAAAAGTAGCTCGTGCTAAGAGCGCCGAAGAAGCTACAATGCCACATTGGCCAGTATTAGTAGTACGTACTCCTAAAGGTTGGACAGGTCCAAAAGAATGGAACCATGAACCAATCGAAGGCGGATTCCGTGCTCACCAAGTTCCAATTCCAGTATCTGGAGAAGCTATGGAACACATCGATAGCTTATTAGACTGGTTGAAATCATACCGTCCAGAAGAATTATTCGATGAAAATGGTAAATTAGTAGAAGAAATTGCTGCAATTTCTCCAAAAGGCCCACGTCGTATGAGCATGAACCCAATCACTAACGCAGGGGTTGTAAAACCAATGGAAATTACTGATTGGACTAAACATGCCATCGATACATCTAAACCAGGTGCTATCCAAAAACAAGATATGATTGAATTTGGTAAATTTGCTGCTGACTTAGTAAAAGCAAACCCAGATAACTTCCGTATTTTTGGACCAGACGAAACTAAATCTAACCGTCTAAACGAAGTCTTCAAAGCAACGAACCGTCAATGGGTTGGTCGTCGTGACGAAAGCTACGATGAATGGATTTCACCAGTTGGTCGTGTTATCGACTCACAATTATCAGAACACCAAGCAGAAGGTTTCTTAGAAGGTTATGTATTAACAGGCCGTCACGGATTCTTCGCATCTTACGAATCATTCTTACGTGTAGTGGACTCAATGATTACTCAACACTTCAAATGGTTACGTAAAGCTAAAACTCACGCTCCATGGCGTAAAAACTATCCATCATTAAACTTGATTGCAACATCAACAGTGTTCCAACAAGACCATAATGGATATACTCACCAAGATCCAGGTTTATTAACACACTTAGCTGAGAAAAAACCAGAATTCGTTCGTGAATACTTACCGGCGGATACAAACAGCTTGATGGCTGTTATGGCTGAAGCTTTAAGTTCAGAAGATAAAATTAACTTAATCGTTTCTTCAAAACACCCACGTCCACAATTCTACTCAGTAGAAGAAGCTAAAGAATTAGTACGTGAAGGTTACAAAGTAATTGATTGGGCTTCAACAGTGAAAGAAGGAGAAGAACCAGACGTAGTAATTGCTGCTGCAGGTACTGAACCTAACTTAGAAGCATTAGCAGGTATTTCAATCTTGCACAAACAATTCCCAGAATTGAAGATTCGCTTCATTAACGTAGTAGATATCTTGAAATTACGTTCTCCAAAAGTGGACCCACGTGGTTTATCTGACGAAGAATTTGATAAATTATTTACTACTGATAAACCAGTTGTATTCTGCTTCCACGGTTATGAAGGTATGATTCGTGATTTATTCTTCGATCGCAACAATCATAATGTTCATATCCACGGATACCGTGAAAACGGAGATATCACAACTCCATTCGATATGCGTGTGTTATCTGAAATGGACCGATTCCACGTTGCTAAAGACGCTGCAGTTGCTGTATACGGCGACAAAGCTAGCGAATTTGCTGCGAAAATGGACGAAACTGTGGAATTCCACCACAGCTACATCCGCGAACACGGGGAAGATATTCCTGAAGTTGTGAGCTGGCAATGGGAAAACGTGAATAAATAATTCATCTAACAGGGTGCCTCAGAAATGAGGCACTCTTTTTTGTGCTTAAAAGATAATTAATGATTACTTCGGAACCTTCGGTTTCTTTTTAATCGCTGTAGTGGGGTACCGGCGCAAGCCTTGGTCTTGCGCCTTTAAAGCCTCAAAAAGGGAGTAAGGAATAAATTCCTAACTCCCTTTAATTCGCATTTAATACGATTCCCCACCACTGCGATTATAGAAACTCGAAGTTCCTTCGTAATCATTTAATTTTTAGTGCAAAAAAAACAGTCATTTCTAAGGCAAGCTGTTAGTAATGAGGGAGGGGAAAGAGGGAGTAAGACAGAAGGAAAAATTGACTCACAGTGTGAGTCGATTTAATTTCGTAGTCTTATCCTCGCAAGGCTGATTGGGATAAAGCAAATCACGAGTGATGAAGCTTTATCCAATCAGCTACTGCGTAAAGGTATCTAAGTGAGTCTTATTTCGAAATATAATATAAATTATAATTTTGTTAGTAATTTTCAAAAAATGAAAATATAGGGGTTGACTTTCAAAAAATTATGTGTTAATTTATGTTCAACAATTAAATCAAATGGTTATTGAACTGAGGTGCGGAAGACAAGAGTACAGGAAACTGGAAAGGGGATTTCGCCGAAACGTGAAAACGTTGGGGGCTGGTCATAATAGGTCAGTCACTGTCATGATATCTGCCCAGATACTCATGAAGTGCAATCAATTACCGGGCAAAAGAATGACTACTTATGACTTTTTTTATGGGGAATCACGGCTTTTGTTCGTGGTTCCTTTTTTGTGTGTGATGAGTGAACCGGTTTGATAATCGAGAAGGAGAGAAAGAAAATGAAAAAAATTTTAGGCGCAATTGCAGCTTTAGCAATGACAGTAGGATTAGCAGCGTGTGGAACCCCTGTTAGTCAAGGAACAGCCAATCAAAACCAATTAGTGGTAGGGATGGAAGCTGGTTATCCACCATTTAACTGGACTCAAAACGACGATTCAAACGGTGCGGTAAAAATTCAAGGGACAGACCAATACGCTGGTGGTTATGACGTTGAAATCGCAAAACGTGTAGCTAAACAATTAGGAAAAGAATTAGTTATTGTTAAAACGGAGTGGGATGGCTTAACACCAGCTCTTGTTTCAAGTAAAATAGATGCAATCATTGCTGGTATGAGTCCTACTGAAGAGCGTAAAGCAACAATCGACTTTACTGATTCTTACTATGATTCACAATTAGTATTAGTTGTTAAAAAAGGTTCTAAATATGCAAATGCTACTTCATTAGCGGATTTCTCTGGTGCTAAAGTAACAGCTCAATTAAATACTTTCCACTACTCAGTAATCGACCAAATTCCTGGTGTCGACAAACAAACTGCGATGGATAACTTCCCAGCAATGCGTGTAGCTTTACAATCTGGAACAATTGACGCTTACGTTTCTGAATTACCAGAAGCAATTTCAGCTCAAGCAGCAAACAGTGACTTCGTAATGGTTAAATTAACAGATGGATTCAAAACATCACCAGAAGACACACAAACAGCTGTTGGTGTGAGAAAAGATAGCTCACTAACAAAAGAAATCAACGAAGCATTAAAAACAATCTCTAGCGAAGAACGTCAACAAATCATGCAAGAAGCAATTAAGAATCAGCCTGCAGCAGAATAAACAGGATACGAGGGCGAACGGTCAGGACTGAATCACTGGACTGATATGACGCAAAGGACTTGGGACAAGTCGTGCGGACATATCAGGAAGTGGACGTCAGTCCTGTGAGCCCGAGTTCAACTACAGGATGTGAGGAAAAGCGTTCAGCCAATATTCACTGTGTGAATGTTGGGTGATTGCGAGCTCAACTACACCACTGCGCAGGGGCACTCGCTAAATACAAAAAGCAAACATAACACACCGCCACATTGTGTGGCGTATACATACACAAAATATAGAAAGTAGGAAAATAAATGAGTATTGATTGGATTGTAAAAATCATTCAACAGAACTGGCAAATGTTTTTAACAGGTGCCTGGATTACACTATATATTTCAATTATTGGTACAATTATCGGGACATTAATCGGGATGTTCATCGGATTTGTTAAAACAATTCCACTACCAGAAAAAGGACCTAAACGTATCCTTTTAAAAATTGCAGTTATCATTTTAAACTGCTATACAGAGTTCTTCCGTGGAACACCGATGATCGTACAAGCGATGGTAATTTACTACGGAACAGCATTAATGTTTGGAATTAACTTAGATGTTACATTCGCTGCGATTTTCATCGTATCGATTAATACAGGGGCTTATATGTCAGAAATCGTTCGTGGTGGGATTATTTCTATCGACCAAGGACAATTTGAAGCCAGCCAAGCTATCGGGATGACTCACTGGCAAACAATGCGCTATGTTGTTTTCCCACAAGTACTTCGTAACATCCTTCCAGCAGTAGGGAATGAGTTCGTTATCAACATCAAAGATACTTCTGTATTGAACGTAATTTCAGTTTCAGAATTGTACTTTGCGACAAAAACAGTTGCGGGACAAAACTTCCGTTACTTTGATACATTCTTTGTCACATTAATTTTATACTTCATCATGACATTCACAGTGACTCGTATCTTACGTTACTTCGAGCGTAAATTAGATGGTCCAGATAACTATGAAGTGATTTATTCAGATCCATTAAACTCAAATTCAATGTCAGCAGTCGAAGAAAAAACTAGACAGAAAGGAAATGCATAATGAGCGAAGCAGTAATTTCCATTCAAAACTTAAGTAAAACTTTCGGTACTAATGAAGTTCTTAAAGATATTTCTTTTGAAGTAAAACAAGGGGAAGTAGTAACGATTATCGGATCAAGTGGTTCTGGGAAATCAACACTTTTACGTTGTGTCAACTTACTCGAAAAACCAACTTCAGGCGAAATCTACTACAATGGCCAAAACATTTTAGAACATGACAAGAGCATTTACGAATACCGTACTCACGTAGGAATGGTATTCCAACAATTTAACTTATTTAACAACTTAAACGTGTTAGAAAACTGTATTGTTGGACCTATGAAAGTGTTGAAAAAATCAAAAGAGGAAGCAGAAAAAATCGCAAAAGAATTCCTTGAAAAAGTAGGAATGTCTGCGTATATCAATGCAAAACCTCGTCAATTATCAGGTGGTCAAAAACAACGTGTGGCTATCGCGCGTGCATTATCGATGCAACCAGATGTATTGCTTTTCGACGAACCAACGTCAGCACTTGACCCAGAAATGGTTAACGAAGTATTAGAAACAATGAAAAGCTTAGCGCACACAGGGCTAACAATGATTGTTGTAACGCACGAAATGGGATTTGCCAAAGAAGTGAGTGACCGTGTTGTCTTCATGGATAAAGGGGTTATCGCAGAAGAAGGTACTCCAGAACAAATCTTTGAAAACCCACAAGTGGACCGTACAAAAGAATTTTTAGGACGCGTTCTAAAATAAGCGAAATATGCTATAATGAGCTAAGACAGTTTGTCTTGGCTCTTTTTTTATGCAAGACAACGAGATAAGGTTGAAGGAGTATCATCATGTTTGAAATACATACAACATCACAAGAGGAGACAATGGCACTAGGCAAGCGTCTAGGCGAAGAGTTATTTGAAAATAGCTGTGTAATCCTAGAAGGCGATTTAGGCGCTGGAAAGACGACCCTTACAAAAGGAATTGCCCTTGGCTTAGGCATCGACCGTGTGATTAAAAGCCCAACGTATACATTGATTCGCGAGTATCGTAAAGGAAGACTGCCGCTATTTCATATGGACATGTATCGTATTGAAGAAAGTGGTGGCGCCAGTGAAGTAGGGCTTGAAGAGTACTTCTATGCGGGTGGCGTGTGCGTCGTTGAATGGGCGCAGTATATTGAAGATGAACTTCCTTCAACGTTCTTAAAGGTGAAAATCGACCGTGTAGGAGACGGCGAGTCTGAACGTGTGATTCGTCTAATACCACACGGAAAAGAGTACGAAGAATTTATCAACAAATTGGAGGCAACAGATGAGTAAAGAAAGAGAAATCACATTCGCACTTCCAGTCAAAGACGATGCCAAAGCGTTATTAGATTACAGTAAAAAAGTAGGAAGCGAAACAGACTTTCTCTCTTTTGGAGCTGAAGGGTTGAGATATTCTATCGCTCAAGAAGAATTGTTTATTGAATCGCTCTACGAAAACGAAAATCAATATATGTTACTAGCAAAAGATGGAGACGAGATTATAGCGGTCGGTTCGATTGCTGGGAGCCTGCATCCTAAATTTTCACACCGTGGAGAGTTAGGAATCAGTGTATTGAAGTCCTATTGGGGGCAAGGTATTGCGACCGTGATGATGGAAGAAATGCTTGATTGGGTGAGGGATTATTCAACTCTTTCTCGTGTTGAACTTGAGGTCGTAGCTATCAATAAAAAGGCCCGTCGCCTCTATGAAAAGTGTGGATTTGAAGAAGAAGGTCGACTTAAGAACGGTGTAAAAATCGGTGATGGATATGAAGATATCGTCTTGATGGCGAAACATATCGAACGATAATGATGAGGTGAAAGAATGAAATTTGGAATTATTGCGGCAATGGAAGAAGAAAAACGTCTGCTCGAAGAAGAGATGACGATTGAAAAGAAAACAACCGTTGCCAATTGGGAATTTATTGAAGGGACACTTGTTGGAAAGTCAATCGTACTTGTCCAATCCGGGATTGGGAAAGTGATGTCAGCTCTTGCTGCAGGAATTTTAATTGACCGCTTCGGTGTAGACTTGGTGATGAATACGGGTTCTGCCGGTGGGTTTGGTTCATCTCTTGAAATCGGAGATATCGTCATTGGAACGGAACTGGCATACTGCGATGCTGACGTAACAGCCTTTAATTATGTTTACGGGCAAATGCCGGGCATGCCAGCACGTTTTGCGATGAATCAAGACTTTTTACCGTCACTTGAACAAGCGATTGCTAAGGTGGATTTAAAGAGCCATACAGGCCTTATCGTTTCTTCTGACAGCTTTATCCATACTCGTGAGCAAAGAACACATATTTTAAAGCACTTCCCAGATGTGATGGCGTCTGAAATGGAAGGAGCCGCAATCGCACAAGCATGTTATGCATTTGGAGTTCCATTTATTGTGATTCGTGCGATTTCAGATATTCCAGAGCGTGGGACCTCTGCTGTTGATTTTGATACTTTTATTGTTCAAGCAGGGAGACGTTCTGCTCAAATGGTTCATCAATTACTACAAGAATGGGAAGGATAAAGAATGTTAAATATTGGGATTGTTGGTGTTGGCGCGATTAGTCAAAAAGCTTACTTACCTGTGATGCGTTCGATTGGGAATGTCAAATGGTATATGTGTACTCGAAATCAAGAAGTGTTGAATAGAGAATCTAAATTGTTAGGGAGATGTATTCCTTGCAATACGATTGAAGAATTATTGCAATTTCCTTTAGATGGAGTCTTTATTCATGTGTCTACAAACGCTCATTTTGAGGTGGCAAAACAATTTTTAGAAAAAGGAATTCCAGTTTATATGGATAAATCAGTAGCTCCTAGTTATGAGAAAACGATGGAATTATATCAACTAGCAAAAAAACACGATACCTTCATCATGGCTGGATTTAATAGACGTTTTGCTCCTAAAGTAGAAGTCTTAAAGAGTGTAGAAGATAAGAAGAGAATTATTGCAGAAAAGAACTGTACAGTTGCTTCTCAAGATACAAGAACTAGAGTCTTTGATGTTTTTATTCATCCTTTAGATACAGCACTTTACTTAATGGATTCACTTCCAACGAATGGTACTTATTTCTATAAGAAAAAGGATGGAGTGTTAGAACAATGTACGGTTTACCTAGAAAATGAAAATGAAACGGCTTTGGTTCAATTCAATGAAACTTCTGGAGCTAACTTAGAAAGAATTGAAGTGCAAAGTCCTAGTGGAACTTATTCCATTCGAAACTTAACGGATTTGGTGATTACTCAAGGTCAAGATGATGTTTTGGATGGATTTACGAGTTGGGATTCTACTTTGTACAAACGTGGATTTGAGACGATTATTCATAGCTTTATCATTGCAGTTCAGACAAAATCAGAAAACCCAGTTTCGGCAAACAGTAGCTTGTTAAGCCACTTGATTTGCGAAAGAATCGTTACGGCAAAAGCTCCTCAAGGTTTCCTAACATTTGACGTAAACTCATTAGAATAGTAGTATTAAAAGGATTACGATTAAGGAGAATAGTATGGACTATACATTATTTTCAAAAGAGTTTCCAACTGTAAAAGTTTTTTATAATGAACCTCTAAAAAAATATACATTTACTAAGACTGGTGGGAACGCAGCAATTCTTATTTTTCCAAAGGATAAACAAGAAGCAAGCGAGGTAACACATTGGTTACGTCAGCAAAATATTCCGACGACAATTTTAGGAAATGCTTCTAATGTTATCATTAAAGATGGCGGAATTTCTGGTGCTGTGATTATGTTGAATGATATGTCGCACTTAAAAGTAGACGGCACAAAGATTGTTGCTGAAGGCGGAGTAGCCTTAATTGACGTTTCTAAGGAAGCTGCTAAAAATGGCTTAACAGGTTTGGAATTTGCATGTGGAATTCCAGGAAGTGTAGGTGGAGCCATTTATATGAACGCAGGAGCTTATGGTGGAGAAGTCAGTGAAGTTGTAGAATATGTAGAGGTAATTACTCCAGAGGGCTACTTAAAGACCTATTCTGCTGAAGAATTAGAGTTTAGTTACAGACACAGTTTCATTCAAAATACTGGAGATTTAGTGATAGAAGTGGGATTCCAATTAGAAAAAGGGAATCAAGAAGAGATTGACGAAAAAATTGCAGAATTAACGCATTTACGTCAAAGTAAACAACCGCTTGAATACCCTTCATGCGGAAGCGTCTTTAAACGTCCCGAAGGATATTTTACTGGGAAATTAATTCAAGACGCTGGCTTACAAGGATATCAAATTGGTGGGGCACAAGTCTCCAAAAAACATGCTGGATTTATTGTGAACATTGACAACGCTACGGCTACAGATTATATGGATCTAATTCGCTACATTCAAAAAGTAATTTTAGAAAAAGATGGAGTTTCTCTAGAACCAGAAGTTCGAATTATCGGAGAAGAACCTACATCGCATTAAGAGGAGGAGAGGATTGTGAAAGACGGATTACAAAAGACAGTTATTTATACAATTTTAGGAATTGTCATCATGACTGCTTTAATGACCTTAACGTCGATTACAACACCGATTGAAGGAGTATATATTCAATTGGCATATGGGTACCTTGCGCTCTTTGCGGGTGTTGCTGGAGCACTTCCAGCTGCCATTGTTGGGTTTACTGGCCATGTATTGTTTGATTTATTCAATACAGATCATTTATGGATTTCTTGGGCTATCAGTTCAGCTGCGTTAGGTTTTACGTTTGGATTTGCGATTCGAAGAAGTAGCCTTCGACAAGGAGTGTTTTCAAAACACGATATGATTCGATTTAACGTGGTTCAAGCTGCAGTGAATATTGCAATCTTTGGGTTGATTGCCCCAACCTTAGATGTTTTATTCTATCAGTCTTCTACAACCATTGTATTTACTCAAGGCTGGATCGCAAGTATTCTAAATTTATTAACCGTCGCTATTTTTGGAACGATTTCTTTAAAAGCATATGCGACCTACAAATTAAAACAAAACAAGCAATAGAAAAGCAAAATCTCGAAATTCTCATTGATATGCTCCCTCTAAAGTAGACACTTAAAAAA
>NZ_KV790848.1:0-36833 GCF_001807725.1 Granulicatella sp. HMSC31F03
AATTTCTTCATCAACACTATTTGACAAAGAGCCGTTTTATCCTCTTATCCCCTACTTATCCACAAAGTTATCCACATGTACACATGTTCGCCACTAAATTTTGATAGTTTTTATCCATAGCCCCTAGATATAGATTACATTCATTTAAATGTTACATAAATGTTATATTCAATTTTTGGGGGTACGAGTCAGTTATCCACAGTTATACACACTAAACCCGACCTTTTAAAAACACTGTTATATCAACGTTCTTTGTCATTTTATAAAAAAGTTATCCACAATAATTCTTTTTCATGTTTATAACTTTTTCCAATCAAATTCCTTATTCTAGGCCTTTTATCACTTTCTATTTTCAAAAGGTGTTTCCCACTATTTGGACTTGACAAGGAGTTTTCCAAAGACTTTTCCACAGAGTTATCCACAATTCGGTGGATAAGTTTGCGGATAAGTCCAAAAAAATCGGATTACACATTGGTAATCCGATTCTTCATTTACTTTATAAACTTGGGTTATTGGTTTCTGTTAAGGAAACTGTGGTTGTTTGTTTTTGTCCGTTACGATAATACGTTACTTCCAATTTATCTCCCACTTTATGGCTATAGAGTATTTTTCTTAAATTTTGAATTCCCTCTACTTTTTGGCCATCCATTTCTACAATGACATCATATGGTTGAAGTCCTGCCGCTTTTGCACTTCCCTTAGAAGACACTTCAGCAACCACTACACCGCTCTTCACATCTTTTGGTAAATTCAATTGATTAACAGCCTGTGAATTCACATTCGATAAGTTCACCATTGAAATTCCTAGAGCTGGACGAACGATTTTACCATTTTTTTCCAATTCATTAATGATGTTTACGACCTCATTACTTGGAATTGCAAATCCCATACCTTCAACAGAGGATTTAGAAATCTTCATAGAGTTAATCCCAATGACTTGTCCCGCGCTATTAATAAGAGCTCCACCTGAGTTCCCTGGATTAATCGCCGCATCCGTTTGAATCGCATTTACAATCCAATCTTGTTGGCCATCGCCATCCACATCTGTTGGAACTGGACGATTATTTGCAGAAACAATCCCTTGCGTAACACTGGTAGCAAATTCACTGCCGAGAGGAGATCCAATCGCAATAGCGGTTTGTCCTGCTTTTACCTCATCAGAGTTCGCAAATTCCGCTACAGTACTTACTTTATCTGCTGGAATACGAATCACTGCTAAGTCCGTCCATTGGTCACTCCCAACTAATTCTGCCTTTTCCCTAGTTCCGTCTGCTAAAAGAACTTCTAACTCTTGCGAATTTGCAATAACGTGATTGTTCGTTACGATATAGGCATATCCATTTTCCTTTTTATAAATAACGCCACTTCCTTCTGAAGCTGTCGTTAATTCATCATTTGATTGTTGTTGTTGCTGCTGAGTCCCGTAAAGAGAATTACGGCCAGACGATTGTTTGTTAATAACTGAAACCACTGCATTTTTTACATTTTCTACAACCTTAGAAATATCATTATTTGTATTTGCAGCAGCCGTAGAGGTTTTTGTAGTCGTTACATTACTCTCTGAAGCTTGCGTAGTAGGCGTTGGCGTTTGATGGTTTAAAGGATTTGTAATCGCCATAATTCCAATTCCACTTGCGACTGCAATGGTTCCTCCAACAATCCCACCAACAAAGCCATTTCTAAAGCTTTTATTCTTACGTTTTCTTAACTGTTTTTGTTGTTCTTCTTCCATTTGCTCACTCCTCTCGTTGTTACTTTAAAGATAAATTCTAAATATGAATTTTGTGTGAACAAACACTTATAGTCTATTTAAAAATCTCTTGCATTATTCCTAAGAATTTAAACTTCAAATAGGCTTGTAGGCTCATACGGATCCGTATGAAATAATTCAAAGGAATGATGAACTCCTTTATCGTGAGTTCTAAATACGGATTCTGCTGTTTGATAAGCAATTTCCTTCATATTATTATCTTGACTTAAATGGCCTAAATAAATGCGTTTCGTCTGATCCCCAAGCATTTCACACATAGCTAAAGCTCCATCATCATTGGATAAATGGCCTTTATCACTTAAGATTCGTTGCTTTAAATGCCACGCATAAGGTCCCATTCTTAACATTTCAAGATCATGATTGCTTTCAATTAAATACGCATTGGCATTTTTGAGGAGTGCACGAAGTTTATCACTCACATATCCAGTATCCGTTAGCATAACAAATTGGCGTTGATCCTTTTGGAAGCTATAAAACTGTGGAGCCGCCGCATCATGAGAAACGGCAAAACTCATCACATCAATATCTCCAAAAGTCAGTGTGTCTCCTGTATTAAAGATTTCTTGCTGTTCTAGGGCTACCTTTCCAATTTTGCCAGACATTGCTGCCCATGTTTTTTCGTTTGCATAAATAGGAATGCCATACTTTCTTGCAAGCACGCCAATTCCTTTGATGTGATCTGAATGCTCATGAGTCACTAAAATCGCATCAATATCGGATATAGAACGATTTATTTTCTCCATTTGCGCACTAATAGCTTTACCAGTGAGTCCACAATCCACTAATATTTTTTGCTTAGGAGTCTCAATATAAGTTGCATTACCTGAACTCCCACTCGCTAATAAACTCACTTTAAAACCTAATTCTTGCATACTATGTCCCTTCTATTGTTGTTGCACTGTTTGTGTTGTTGTGTTATTGGTTGTTGTACGCTGCGTTTGCGTATTCGTTGTTTCTAAGGTTTCATTGGTTAATACGGTCCCATGAATCGCATCCACACGACGCGCCACTAACTGACCATCCGCTTGACGTATTTCAACATACCAAGCAGGAGAATAAATAGAAAATTCTTTTAGCACTAACGATTGGAAGTAAGATAACTTAACCGTTGAAACAGTTGATTTTGCTGGAATCTTTCCCGCTAGGAATAACACTTCAACAGCGCTTTGAGCAGTAATTAAACTTCTCTCATTTCCAAGCACTTGTACATTTCCCGCATAGGTTTGTTCATAACTAACGGCTTGGTCATTCGTATTCAATGTGACAATAATTTGGCTTGTTCCATCCATAATACTCAATTTATCTGCTTTTTGCGTATAAATTACTTTACGTGTAGTTGCATTATAAGAAGACCATATATATTTATCCCCGAATAAAACCTTATTATGGATAAACGCTGTTAAGTCATTAAAACTTTCCGCATTTACTGGATTCGATAGACTTAACTGAATCGGTGGTACTAACTCTGCATTGATGACATTTTTTTCCAATGACACGATCTGGTTTTGTAAATTATTCAAACCTGACTCAATGGAAACAGGGGTTAGTTGGATAATCGGAGCCGTTTCCTCCGTTGAAGGTAATGACGGCAATGTAATTCCATCTTGTTTCATCTGATCGATGACGTTAATACTTGTATTCAAAGGGGTTTTTGATTCTACCTTCTTTTGCCAAACGAGTCCAAATAGGAATACATCTAGGAAAAAGAAACAAACAATCAATACGATTGCACTTCTTCTAAAGTCCATCTCCGTCACCCCCTACTGTTTGTTTATTCGCGGCATCTCCGGCTTTTTTATCCGCTTTTAATTCTGATAATGTCTTCCATTTGTTATTTATTTTTATATACCAAGTCGGAATAAATTCTACGATTTGATTGTTTTCGCTGCTGGTTGTCCAAGAATAACCAATTCGAATATCTTCTATCTCATTCATGGAGAACCCTTCATTAAGCAGTTCCGCTACAATATCTTTTCCACCAACAATCGTTACTTTTTTATTTTTGGTTGGTAGAGGTGTTTGCGCAATTAAAGAGGAAGTTCTTAATTTTTCAATTCCATTTGTAGTCGCTTTTACTTGAGTCATTCCTTCTCTTCCGCTAGAAAGAATTGGATAGGAGCTCACATACCGAACATACTCTACTATATTGGAACTTAAATCTACTGAAGAAAAACTCATTCCTAACTGCCATCCGCCTAGACGCTTCATCTGTGTAAAAGTCTGCGTTAAGTTATTCGTATAAAGAAGGGTTTCATCCCCTGGTTTATTTTCAAAGAAAGTAATGATATTCGTTGTACGATCCATCTTCAATTGCGATAAATTGTCGTTATACACCACACTCTTTCCATCTCCACGTGTTCTAATTTCCGTTTGATTTGAAAAGAGTTGGCGGATATAGAAGGTAATTGGAATTTGCTCAATCAAATACGCAGATTGTTCAACGTTTACCTTATCTTGCTCCACAAAGAATTGTTTTGTCTTTCCTCGATACGATTCTACTTCATAAAATTCATCTGATTTATACAAAGCATCCATCTTCGCACTTAAGCTTTCATCGATTTTCGCACTGTATACATTTTTATTTTCATCATTGACAAAGTATGCCGTATGCGGTTCATCTGTTCGAATAACAATCCGTGAAAATCTCTCATTCACATAATCCTCATTCAACCCGTCAAAATACCGATTCATAATTCCAAAAGAAAGCAAACCATCAAATAAGATTTGCGAATGAGCTTCTCTTAAAACAAGGTTCTCATAACTAGTATCATCTAAGTTCGACAACCGTGTTAGATTCGAAAAGCTTTTTGAAAGAAAGGTATTTACTTCTCTTAGAATCGACATTTGACTTGTCATTTCAAACTTATTGTTATTAGTTAAGACAAGGCGCGTTGGTCTAAACACATCCTCAAGCGTATAGTTCGCTCGAATCTGCGCTCCGGAATCTTGAGAGGTCGTCAGATTAGTTGATTGCTTTTTAACTCCAAAAAACTCAACTGGGCGAATAACAATTAAATACGTAAATACAAAGCTAAGGATCATCAACACAAATAAGGTCGATAAGAGTACTCGAAAATTTTTAAATTTCATCCCATTCACCATCCTCTTCAAATGGAACATAAGGTAATGAAATAAAGAATGTGGATCCTTTATTTTCAATACTATTCACCCAGATTTTTCCTCCATGAAGTTGTACAACTTCTTTAGAAATCGCAAGACCTAGTCCACTACCGCCCATTGCTCTTGAACGAGCTTTATCTACACGATAAAAACGATCAAATAGGTGAGGAATATCTTTACGCGGAACTCCTAGTCCTTCATCACTCACACTAACAATAAGGTCGGTATGAGTTTCCATGAGTCGAACAATAATCCGTCCCCCATCTGGAGAATATTTAATCGCATTATTGATAATATTATCTAATACTTGCGTCATCTTATCTTGGTCGATTTCTACCCATAGATTTCTTTGGGTAATATCTGTGAGAATTCGATAGTTCTTTTCTCTATATTGGTCAGATTGTAAAACCATATCAAATCGATTTACAATATGCTTCACGAGTTCATTCATATTCACAAACTCTTTATCAAGTTCTAATCGATTTTGGTCCATCCGTGATAAGTTCAGTAAGTCGGTAATCATACGCATCATTCGATCCGTTTCGGTTTCAATGACATTCAGAAACTCCGGAGCGATTTCTTTGTTTTCCCATGCCCCGTCCACTAACGCTTCTGTATAACTCTTAATACTCGTTAATGGAGTTCTTAATTCGTGAGAAACATTTGATACGAAATTACGACGTTCGCGGTCAATTTTCTCTTGTTCCGTAACGTCCGTTAATACGCACACGAGACCACTAATAAATCCAGATTCACGTTGAATTACAGAGATTTCACATTGGACAATGGTTTCTTCTCCGTCTTCTTCAATCGTAATCATTCGCTCTTCTTGAGATTCCAATAAATCTCTAAAAGAAACACTATTATCTAAACGTAATACTTCAAGCAATGGCGTTCCGATAATCCGCTCATTTCGTAAATTCAAAACATCCAATGCAGCCGCGTTAATAATTACAATTCTTCCTCGACGGTCTGTTGCAATAACCCCATCACTCATATGACGTAGGACACTGTCTAGACGTTGCCGCTCCGCTTCTGTTCCTTCTTGGGCTTCTTTGATTTTTACAGATAAATCATTAATCGCTTGCCCTAACTGACCAAGCTCATCGTCTCCGTAAATCATCACTTCACCCGTATAGTTTCCTTCTGCAATTTGTTCTGTCTGTTGTTTCATTTCCGCAATCGGACGAGTAATCCCTTGAGAAATCATGACTGTAATCACAATCGCTAAAATGATAATAAAAATGGAAGAACTAATAAAGATAATCCCAATATCTTTTACTTGGGTATAACGAGATTCAATATTAGACGTTACCGAAATGATTCCCACTGGATTTCCTGAAACCCCACTGACGGGATCAATTGGTGAAACGTATTTCCAATATCTAGAATCTCCGTCAATATAGTTATAACTGTACACAGTATTTGAGACGACCACTTGTTGCACATCAGCCTCTGTAGAACGAGTCCCAACAATTGATTGCTGCGTTTGATTCGTAGTTCCCAAAATATATCCCTGCATATCCATAATACGAATTTCTACAATACTATTTCCTGTTGGATAATCTTGCAATAACTGTGATATTTCAGCCGATTTAGCCTCATCTGTTGTATCCTTAGCCAAAATGGGCTGCACATTATTTTTCAAGAATCCTACTTGTAGCTGAATTTGTTCCTGAAAGTTCGAAATCATTTGAGATTCTAATTGCGTTAAGAAGTTCGCGACAATGAGTTGCAACGAAATCATCAAGAGCAAGATAAACAGCATTGGAATCTTAAATTGAATGGAACGAAAAAATCGTTTCATCTTCTTCATGAGTCACTTTCTCCTCTACTTTTTAGCAAAATACGCTTTTCTTGCCAGAATATACCATGGCAAGGAAAAGCGCATTCGTTGTTTAAGCTTCTTTTTCTTGGTCTGGGGTTTTAATATAATATCCTACCCCACGGCGAGTCATAATCCATGTTGGATGACTCGGTGTGTCTTCAATTTTTTCACGTAAACGACGAACTGTTACGTCTACTGTACGAACATCCCCAAAGTAATCATAACCCCATACCGTTTGTAATAAATGTTCACGAGTAATCACTTGTCCGATATGTTTTGCTAAATAATGAAGCAATTCAAATTCACGATGCGTTAATTCGATTTCTTCACCACGTTTTGAAACCACATAGGCATCTTCATGAATCGTTAAAGCGCCTAAAACAATTTCGTTAGCTGTTTTTTCTTCTTCTGCTTCGGCTGGAGCTAATTGTTGACGACGTAAGTTTGCTTTTACACGCGCTATTAATTCTCGGTTTGAAAAAGGTTTTGTTACGTAATCGTCTGCACCTAATTCCAGACCTAACACTTTATCAATTTCAGAATCTTTGGCCGTTACCATGATAATAGGAACATGGCTTGTTTTACGAATTTCACGACAAACTTCTAATCCATCAATTTTTGGTAACATTAAGTCCAAAATGACTAAATCTGGATTTTTTTCATGAAAAGCAGCAAGTCCTTCTTCACCATCAAATGCGGTGATGACTTCAAAGCCTTCTTTTGAAAGACTAAACTTGACGATGTCTGAGATTGGTTTCTCATCATCTACAACTAGAATTTTCTTCATATCAATCTTCCTTTACTCTATTCTTTTTTATGCCCAAACACTTTCTAAAATGTTGGTTTGTTCTCTATCTGGTCCTACTGAGAAAGTAGAAATGCGAACGCCGACTAATTCTGAAATACGACGTACATAGTTACGTGCATTTTCTGGCAGTTCTTCTAGTGAACGGCATCCTGTAATATCTTCACTCCAACCTGGTAATTCTTCATAGACAGGTTCACATTGACCTAGTTCAACTAAGCTTGCTGGGTAATGGGAAATTTCTTCTCCATTCGGTTTGCGGTAAGCCACACAAATTTTTACTGTTTCGAGGCCTGTTAAAACATCAATACTGTTTAAGCTTAAGTTTGTAATGCCTGATACACGTTTAGAGTGGCGCATTACAACGCTATCGAACCACCCAACACGTCTTGGACGCCCAGTGGTTGTACCGTATTCACGTCCGACTTCACGAATACGTGAGCCGATTTTATCGAATAATTCTGTTGGGAAAGGTCCATCCCCTACACGAGAAGTGTATGCTTTACATACCCCAACCACTTTATTAATTTTTGAAGGTCCAACACCGCTACCAATCGTAACCCCACCGGCAACTGGGTTAGAAGAAGTTACAAATGGGTATGTTCCTTGGTCGATATCCAACATAACCCCTTGTGCTCCTTCGAATAATACACGTTTTCCTTGATCTAATGCATCATTTAAAATCACAGAAGTGTCGCAAACGTATTGTTTAATTTGTTGTCCATACGCATAGTACTCTTCGAAAATATCATCAAACTCGATTGGTTCTGAATCGTACATTTTAGTAAAGAGACGATTCTTTTCCGCTAAGTTGATTTTTAGACGTTCAGCAAACACTTCTCTATCGAGTAAGTCTGCCACACGAATCCCAACACGAGCAGCCTTATCCATATAGCAAGGTCCAATCCCTTTATTCGTTGTTCCAATTTTGTTGTCGCCTTTTGCTTCTTCTTGTAATTGGTCTAGGCGAATATGGTATGGCAAGATAACATGCGCACGGTCTGAAATCCGTAAGTTATCAGTAGTCACATTTCTTTCGTGTAAATACGCAAGTTCTGTAATGAGAGATTTTGGATTTAATACAACTCCGTTTCCGATGACGCTGATTTTCTCTGGTGAAAAAATACCGGATGGAATTAAATGAAGTTTATAAGTGACCCCATTAAACTGAATGGTATGCCCTGCATTGTCGCCCCCTTGATATCGAGCGATTACTTCTGCATTTTCACTGAGGAAATCTGTAATTTTTCCTTTACCTTCGTCTCCCCATTGTGTTCCAACAACTACTACTGATGACATTTGACGCACCTCTTCTATTTTTTTAAATTTTACTATGCCATTGGAGCTCTTTGCTCAATTTCATCTGGCACTAAATTTGTAAACTTATTAAATTCCTTCATGAAGTTCAATTCAACCGTTCCACGTGGACCGCTACGGTTTTTCTCAATAATAACTTCAATGGTACTATTTGGTTCCACTTCTGGAACATGTCCATTTTCATCTGGCTCTTGACGATAATAATCATCACGATATAAGAACGCTACGATATCCGCATCTTGCTCAATGGATCCAGACTCACGAATATCCGACATGATTGGTCGCTTATCTTGACGTTGTTCCACTCCACGAGATAATTGAGAAAGTGCAATAACTGGAACTTTTAATTCCTTCGCTAATTTTTTCAAATTACGAGAAATTTCAGAAACCTCTTGTTGACGGCTCTCTTTTCCGTTTCCTTCGATTAATTGTAAGTAATCAATCACTACTAAACCGAGATTATTTCGCTCTTGCTTCAAACGACGACATTTCGCACGAATCTCTGACACTCGAATTCCTGGCGTATCATCGATATAAATTGGAGCTTCAGCAAGAACCCCTGTCGCCACGAAATATTGCGTATATTCTTCATCGGTCAATTTTCCTGTTTTCAAATGTCCTGCATTAATGCTCGCATGAGAACAGATAATCCGTTCTACTAAAGACTCTGCCCCCATTTCAAGACTGAAAATCGCAACTGTTTCATTCAAATTAACCGCAACGTTCTTAGCAATGTTTAACACGAAAGCAGTCTTCCCGACAGAAGGACGTGCTGCTAAAATAATTAGCTCATCGGCATGAAGACCAGAAGTCATTCGGTCTAAACCGATGTATCCTGTAGCAATACCAGTGACTTCTCCATTATTTTTGGAGCGCTCTTCAAGACTTTCATATGCATCATGTAAAACATCGCGAATTGGAATGAATCCAGCTTTATTTCGTCCTTCAGATACAGAAAGAATATCTCTTTCAGCTGTATCTAAAACATTTGCAATTGTTTCATCTTCTTGGTACGCATTTTTAACAATATTCGTCGATGTTTTAATTAACTTACGACGAGTTGATTTTTCTAAAACAATTTGAGTGTAAAATTCCACGTTGGCTGCTGTCGGAACTTTATCAAGAAGCTCAATAATACCAGCTTCCCCACCCACATTATCAATTTGGTTCTTTTGCCTTAATTTTTCCGAAACGGTGATTGGATCGATCGCTTCCGAATTTTGATTTAATTCTATCATCGCGGCAAAAATCAATTGATGAGCAACGCGATAAAAATCATCGGGTACAAGAAACTCCATGACCGAGATAATTGAGTCTTGTTCCAAAAGAATTGAACCCAAAACGGCCTCTTCTGCCTCTAGATTTTGTGGCGGAACTAAATTAGGATATAGCTCTTCCATTCAAACACCCTTTCTACTAAAAATAGCCATAAAAATACAGTTTCATTGTATCACAAAACACCCTAATAAAACAGAAGATTGGGCTCAAAATAAAAGATAACTTAATTACTTTGTGATTTTTATCACTTGTTTTAATAAATAAAGAGACTATCCGAGTGGGATAATCTCTTTTCTAATTTTTAACTTTATTGAGCGACAATATTCACTGTCATAATCGCTTGCACATCATGATGTAATTTAACAGGGACACGAGTGTATCCTAACGCTCGAATTGGAGCTGCTAATTCGAATTTACGACGATCCAATTCAACATTGAATTTCTTGTTGAATTCTTCGGCGATTTGTTTTGCTGGGATTGCTCCGAATAAACGTCCATCTTCCCCTGCCTTAGCTTTAATTGTAACCACTGTTTCTTCACGTTCTAGGAACTCTTTTAATTCCTTGGCTTTTGCTAATAATTCAGCGTTATGTTTTTCTTCTGCTTTCTTTTGACCTGATAAAGTCGCAAGGTTTGCTGAAGTGGCTTCTTTTGCAAAACCGTTCTTAATTAAGAAATTTTGTGCATAGCCATCAGCTACATTTTTAACTTCGCCTTTTTTACCTTTGCCTTTTACATCTTTTAAGAAAATTACTTTCATGTTTCTTCCTCCTAATTATAAGTTAATTTCACTACCAATTTCTTCAATGACTTGCATTAATTGGCGGATTGCATCTTCAATCGTGATATCCGATAGCTGAGTAGCAGCATTCGATAAATGTCCGCCACCACCCATTTTTTCCATTACACGTTGAACGTTCTTATTACCAAGACTTCGCGCGCTAATTCCAACCCGGCCATCATTGCGTTTAGTCACCACAAATGAAGCATCGATGTTTTCCATAGACAACATCATATCTGCAGTTTGGGCTGCAACAACAGTAGGATAAACGGTATTTTCTTCACCATGAACAATTCCGACATTGTTAGGAAGCATTTCGAGTGAGTTTAATAAATGTGAACGCATTAAGTACGTATCTACATTTTCTTTTAATAAGCGTTGGATAAGGATTGTATCCGCACCAACGGATTTCAAATAACTAGCCGTATCAAAGGTACGAGACCCTGTACGAAGCGTGAAATTACGCGTATCCACAATAATACCAGCAAGTAATGTGGTTGCTTCGATTGGCTGGATTTTCTCAGCTTCTTCAGATTGATATTCTAGTAATTCTGTAATCAATTCACCCACAGATGAAGCATACGGTTCAATATAAACCAAGTCAGGATTTTCAGGGAATTCCTCTCCACGACGGTGATGGTCGATAACCACTAATTTATTCGCCTTTTTAACAATAGACGGAGCAGCACATAGGGAAGGCTTACTTACATCGACAATAATAACAAGTGTATTTTCAGTAATTAACGCTTCTGCCATTTCTGGATTTACGATAGCGGAAGAGAGGAGTTCATCTTTTTTAATCACTTCCATCAATTTCTTGATATCATGCGAATATTGCTCTGGATTTGTGACAATCCAAGAGATTTTTCCATGCATTTTAGCGATTCTTCGAATACCTAAACATCCACCAATACTATCCATATCTGGATATTGGTGGCCCATAACCATTACTTGATCTGCTTCTGCAATAAGGTTTTCTAACGCTTGAGAAACCATACGAGAACGCACTCTTGTACGTTTTTCTAGCGGGTTGCTCTTACCACCGTAGAAGCGAGTTTCTTCGTTTTTAGAACGGACAACGACTTGGTCACCGCCTCGTCCTAAGGCTAAATCAAGGTTATCTTGCGCAAATTTAGCGATTGCTCCATAATCCATCTCTTTTTGAGTATCATCCGCATAGGAGAACCCCATACTTACTGTTAGTGGGGTGTTTTGTTGAGCTGTTGTCTCACGGACACGGTCAATAATCTCAAATTTCGTTTTTTCAAGTTCAGAAAGGATGTTTTTATCTAAAAATGCGACAAAACGGTCTGAACTAACACGTTTTAAGTAGATATTATTATGATTTGCCCAGCTAGTAAGCTGATTCGTCACGAAGTTATTCAAGTTTGATTTCTTACGGTCGCTCAACGATTGAGAAACTTCCGCAAAATTATCGACGAAAATCTGTCCAAATACAGGTCTTTCGTCTAAATACGTCTCTTTAATTAACGCATATTCCGTAATATCCATCATGTAGAGCATTCCAATATCGTTATGGTAGACTATTTGGAAGTATTTATCTTTCCAATGGACTACATTATCATTATCATCATCAAGATTTTTAACGATATTTGCTAAATCTGGATCAACTACTTCGAGTTTAAACCCTAATAGTTCTTTGCGTTCAAAATACTTTTGCAAATAAGGATTAATCCATTGAATTTCTCCATTATCAGCTAGTAAAAGCATTCCAATCGGCATTTTGATAGAGGCATCTTGCGAACCTTTATTGATTTTATACGATAAGTTTGTTACATAATGATTCGTTTCCTGAATAATATAGTTCGCGAACGAGTAGAGGAGAGTTCCTAATAAAATAACAAATAAAGTAAGGATAAGTCCCATCCATATATTCATTACATATGCCACAACCAGCATACAGAGAATAATTGCTATAAATGAGAATCCGTATTTCTTCATTGTTTCACTTTTAAGAAATGTCGGTAAAGCCTTTATACGTTCTTTTAGGCTTTTCTTCATTCTTGCACCTTCTTTCTATATAGCTTATTTTACCATAGTTTTAGCCCCTCGTCAGTTCTCTAAAATTGTTTCACGTGAAACAATTTAGGAAGAGGGTAGGGGTACAAATGTTTCACGTGAAACATTCTTTTATATGTATTCAATTTTTAATAATCATACTGCTTTAATCTAAACAAATAGAAATTGACTTTTAATAGGATACACCTTTATAAAACAAAAAAAGGATTGAGAAGTTCTCAATCCTTTTACTTAATATTAGTCAACTGTTGTGAATGGTAATAATCCCATGATACGAGCACGTTTGATTGCAACAGTTAAAGTACGTTGGTGTTTAGCACAAGTACCTGTTACACGGCGTGGTAAGATTTTACCTTTTTCAGAAATGTAACGTTTTAATAATTCTACATCTTTGTAATCAATGTAGTCTACGTGGTTTGCACAGAAGTAGCAAACTTTTTTACGACGGCGTTGACCGCCACCTCTACGTTGTTGAGCCATTATGGTATCCTCCTTTTAAACTTTAGAATGGTAAATCATCATCTGAAATGTTGATTGTCTCTCCATTACTTAAGAATGGGTCTGACATTCCACCACCGAATGATGAAGTAGGAGTGTTAAATTGATTAAAGTTATTTGATTGGTTTTGTTGGAATCCACCTTGTGAGCTTTGATCGTTTGCAGGGCGTTGTTCAGTAACATTACGTGATTCTAACAATGAGAAGTTCTCAGCTAGCACTTCAGTCACATAAACTTTTTGGCCTTGTTGGTTATCATAGCTACGAGTTTGAATACGTCCTTCAATTCCTACTAGTGAGCCTTTACGAGTGAAATTCGCAAAGTTTTCTGCAGCTTTACGCCACATTACGCAGTTGATAAAGTCTGTTTCACGTTCACCGTTTTGGTTTTGGTAACGACGATCAATTGCGATAGAGAAGCTCGCATAAGCAGTTCCGTTTGAAGTATAACGTAAATCAACGGCACGTGTTAAGCGTCCAACTAATACAACATTATTAATCATTTAATTCTTACTCCTTTCAAGATTTTTGTTTACTTATAATAAACAATTATGCTTCTAATTTAACAATCATGTGACGTAAGATGTCATTGTTGATTTTCGCTAAACGGTCGAATTCATCGATTGCAGCAGCATCTTCAGCAGTGATGTTCACTAAGTGATAGATACCTTCTTGGAAATCTTTAATTTCGTATGCAAAACGACGTTTCGCCCAGTCTTTAGATTCAACAACAACTGCACCGTTGTCTGTTAAAACAGCATCAAATCTTGCAACCAATTCAGCTTTAGCAGCTTCATCGATGTTTGGACGGATGATATATAAAATCTCGTATTTTGATGTTTGACTCATTGACTGTCACCTCCTTATGGACTTTTGGCCTACTGAATTTTCAGCAAGCAAGGAGAGTATCATTTCTAATACTCACGTTCTGTAATTATAACAAACTTTGATATGAAAAGCAATTTAAGTATTTTTATTTTTTAAACACTTCTTCTTTAAAGCTATTAGTTGCTTTCAGTAATTGTTTAAATACTTTTGCCTTTAATTCAACCACATTTTGAGGATTTACCGTACCATTCTTCAAACTTCTTAAATCTTTTTGGACAGCTTCCTCAAATAGCGCTTGTAATTCTTCATAACTAGTAATCGTTCTTCCGTTCAATTCAAATGAATGGAGCCCATTCTTAGCTTGTTGAACAACTTCATCAAAATAGGCTTTCTTCCATTCTTCTAAATTGTTAAAACGACCTTTAGAAATTTTTTGAATAATAAATTCATCGCTAAGTACTTTTCTCTCTACATCAGCAGCATTTTTATATTTGTTAGAAGCATAGCCAATAAAGCCTTCTTCATAACCAAAATATCCCCACATTCGGAAGGTATTATGTTTGAATAATAATCCCCCAGGCGAACCTTTACTTGTATTTCCGCCATAGATTCCAGCTGTCATACGGACGTTTACATATGCAGAATCATAATCATCTGGTTTGAAAATGCGATTATCAAAATCTCGATTGGTAATAAAGTTATGATCCACTAAGTCATTCACTGAACGCAATTGAATTTGTTTTTCTTCTTGGGTAAGTGGGCGAACTTTATCATATTGATCATTTTGATTTTGCTTTGCGTTTCGAAGTTCACGATCTACTTTCTTAAACCATGCATTATTCAAACTTTGGTTATTTTGTTTAATAACAGATTCACCTTCTAAATAATCCAGTAGCATTAAGGTATCGTTATATCCCTTCATATAATGATCAATTTCCGTACGCGAATGTAAATCATTTGGATTTGGATTATACCATTGTTCTCCATTATTTGGACGTTCAAAAGCCATATTCAATCCTAACGCTCCATATTCGCCCATACCTCCTGGTACAGCAGACTGGAGCATCCCTTGCGCAAAAGCTTCAACACCTGTTCCTTCTCTATGACGATAACCACCAAGGTATACCACTCGGTCATTAATGTGTGTCGTTTCATGCGTATAGGCAGAAACCCCATATTCACTAATGGAGTCAGACATTACAAAGACAACTTTTTCAGTTGGATGAGGATTTGCATAAATATATGCATAGGCACCTGCATAACCACCATTGTTTCCATAGTAATCTCCAACAGGTCCATAAAATTCTCGAATCGGAGCATAAACATTTGGCTGTCCATATCGACCGTATTTATCTGGCCATCCTTGTCCATGAACATTATAGCCTTCCCAAATTGGAGTTACCGTATCTTTAGCGAGTCTACCTTTTACTTTATCGATGGCTAAGCGATACCAGAAATCTAAATAATTGAGCTGACGATCGGCTACTAAATTAATATCAGCCTTCATTTCTTCAATCGTCTTTCTATATTTATCCGCAGAACCAATCGTAAGAGTATTATAATTTGAAATCAAGAACATCTTTGCCTTATTTACATTTAATAAAGGTAAAATCATTCTTCTATGGACAGGAACATTTAAATTATCAAATATGCGATATTTTACATATTTTAATCCTTCCATCTTAGAAGCACGTTCTACGATATAAACTTTCTCCTTGGTTGCATCAATAAACCAATCATTCATATTTTTAAATTCAGTCAATAGTTGACGGTTATAATTTAAAAATTCATCTAAATTTCTAGCTAATGTATGTTTTGCTAAAGCTTCTCCAAATGCGTCAAAGGTACGATTTCCTTTTAATGTACTTTCTTTAGAACCAATCTCAATCAATCTTTCCAATACATCCGAATTAATTCCATAGAAATCAGGTTTAAAGAGCATTAATTCCTTGATATTTAATTGGTCAAAATGAACCCCATAATAACGATGTAAATAGGTCATTCCTAGCATTAATGCTGCTTTATTTTTCTCTACCTTATCAAGAATCATTTGTTTTGCCGCAGAAGATTCGTTCAATTGATGGTCTTCGTTTTGAACTAATTTAGTCACAAATGTTGTTAGGTTTTCTTTTACATGTGCAAAGCTTTCTTCTAAATAAAGATCTTTTACATATTCACGCTTTTTCTCAATCGTATTATCTTGAGGTTTTTGACGTTTTTCAAGATACTGATATACCTCATTCGACTGTAATTCTACCGAAGATAATTTTTCAACAATATCATGAATCAATGAACTATGGTTTTTATCGACAATATTCGGAGTATATTTAATCCCTAATTCCACAATATCGTATTCTTTAACATTCGAAATCCCTTCAGTGCTTTCTCTTAAAGTATAGAATTCTTTCGTTTTATCTGCATAATGAACAAGGATACGATCAGCTTGACTTAAATCCGTTACAAAATTTGTTTGATTCATCGCAGTAACCGATAAAATCTCTTTTTGATTAAAGGCATGATTTTCCTCTAAACGGTTTGCTTGATTGACAATAAACTCCTTATTATAAAACGGCTGAATCTTTTCTAAGTTCTTATAAGCTTGTTTATGAGACTCTTTGTAATCTTGAATCGCCGCATAAGGATTTTCTTTTGAAACAACTCGATTTAAAGCATCAATATGGGATTCTTCGCTTACAAAAGTATTCGCAGTAATGTTATAACTTGCCACACGAGCATCCGCAGCTTCTTTTGTTAACTCGATTTGCTTACCAGGATATTTATTATAGGTCTTTTTACCTTCGCTATAACCTTGTACGCTATATAATTGATTGATATGTGGTTGAGAATACTCATTGGTCATATCATCCGAACCAAATAGCATTTCTCCATTGATTACTTTTGCATAACTCACATTATCTTTTACTGTTCCAAATGGCCATGTTTTACTTGCAAATGCCGCTGATTGAATAGGTTCTCTTACATGAATGATTCCTTTCGCAACAGACTGAGTGAGCGAACCTTTCGTCCCCGTTAAATAATCTCCGATCATTCCATACTCAACATAAGGCACTAATAAACTAGCACGGACTTTATTCCCTGTTAAAGTAGCATCGACATAAGCCCGTCTTACAATTGCACGGTAATTTTTGTCTGCAATCCCTCCTAAATTAGAAGCATTTCCACTTGTTGAATGTAATTTTCCAATAAAAGCAACATTTTCAATACGAGTGCCTTCATTCATATAATTGACAATCCCTGCTACATTGTTTCGACCAGAAATAGAACCTGTTACTTTAACATCTTCGATCACTGAAGATCCATTCATCGTTTGAGCAACCGTTGCAATATCATCTTGATTTTTTTGATCAATATCTACATTTTCAAAATTCACATTTTTAATAGTTGCATTCTTAATGACATTGAATAATGGATGCTCCAAGTCTTTAATCGCAAAACGTTTACCATCTTCACTTAATAGTTTTCCAGTAAATTCTGCTTTAATATATGATTTTCCTTGAGAGGCTACATTACGCGCACTCATACTTTGACCAAGTCTAAATTCTCCTGTCGGATTTTCACGAATCGCATTCACTAAGTCTTCAAAATCATAATACACATTTCCCACATGAGTTCTTGGTTTTTCGATAAAGTAAGTATATACGTCATCAAAAGTTTGGTTTTTCTGACGATCTACTAAATTTTCAGCCATAGCTGTCACTTTATAGACTTCTTTTCCGTTTGAAAGAATTTCTTCAATCGTTTTTACCGCTAATAAAGTTGTTTTTTGATTCTCCGAAGTGATTTTCAAATAATAATGACTGGTGTCTGTTGGAACAGATGACAATCGAGTTTCGTTGTGTTCCTGTTGATTTTCGTATCTAATCAAACGAACTTCTCTCACATCTTTAATTTCAATTTTCTTGAGTTCTAATCGAACTGTTTGATCATCCAACAGTTGAGTTTCCGTGCCATTCCCTCTATCAAATGTCATTGATGTAGATAGAGTATAGTCTTTATAGTAATCAAGACCTTCTAGAACAGAGTGTAATTCATTCTCTGAAAGGGTTAATTCTTTTTCAACTTTGCCTTCTTTTTTCAAGGTGAGGGTAATCGATTGAATGGTAACGCCTTCTGGTTTAGATAATGAATAATCCACTTCAACCGTGCGTTTTAAATCATTTTTTTGTAAAGAACGAATCGATAAGACTGGTTTTTCTAGTTCTTTCGTTCCCTTTTTTAATAATCTTATTTTCAGCTGGTTCTATAATGGTTTCTTCTACACTAGGTGCTTCGGAAGTTTTTTCCCCTTTAACGGTTTTAAACGTTTTTGTAATTTTTTTACGTCCTTCTTTACCATTTTTTGAAACGGTCATCGTTCCTTTTGGTAAAGTCGCATCCTCTTCAACGATTTCTTTAAAAGGAATACTTTCAAAGGTTTCTTCAGAGGTTGTTCCGTTAATGGCTTTTGTTCCTTGAATGATTTTCTTCGGTTTGGCTTGTTTGATGACTTCTTCAGTAATGTGAATTGGGTCTCCAACTTTAATGCCATTCACTGTTTTATAATGTTTTGTGAGGATAGATTGTCCCTTTTCGCCTTCTTGAAGGATTGTTACATCGTCTGTATATTTAGAAGAATCTTCTATAATTTCAGTCGTAAAATCAACATCAACTGTCTCTTTTTCTTCAACAACTGCTTCTACGACAGTGTTTTCCTTTGTTCCGACTGCTACAATTTCATCCACAGCAGGCTTCGAGATAGTGGATTCAATTATTTTTCTTTCTTCATGTCCATTTTCTACTCGTACTTCTGTAAAGACTGTCCGTTCTCCATTGGTTCCTTGTTGAAGGACTTTCGTTTCTCCTTTAGGAAGAGTCGCATCATTTTGAACGATTTTTCCATGAGGAATTGGTTCAACGGTTACTTCTAATGTAGGTTTATTCACAGTAGGAGAGGGTTCTCCCTCTTCAGGAGTTACTCTAGTTTCGACGTTAGGAAGTGTTGTTTCTTCCTTTGTTCCATTGGCAACTACTTCAGGAACCGCTTCTTTTGTGATAATAGAGTCTACGATGACTTTTACTTCTTTTCCGTTTTCAATACGAATTTCTGTAAAAATTGTTCGTTCTCCATCTACACCTTTTTGAAGAATTTTCGTTTCTCCTTTAGGAAGAGTCGCATCATTTTGAACCGTTGTGGTATAAGGAATAACTTCCTTTGTCACTTCTAATCTAGGTTTATTCCCAGTTGAAGAAATTTTATCTTCATTTGGAGTAACTGGAGCTTCAACGGTTGTACTTGTTGTATGATTTTGAATAGCTTCGGTAGTATTTGCAGTAGACGTTTCTGATGGAGTAGTTGGTTGCTGTTGATTTTTTGCTTCTACATAACCCACATATTCATACCCATCGATTTGGATGATTCCTTCTTGAGTTGGTTCATGAATGGCTTTACTTAAATCCATCGCAAATACAGCAGAAGGAATAAAGGTAGCCATCCCCGCAGTAGTGAAAAGAATCGCTCCTAGAATCTTATTTTTCTTTTTCTTAGAAACTACCAAGATGATACTGGATGCCGCTAGAGTTAATCCACCTAACACAAAAGAAATTGGATTTGTTTCTGTACCTGTATGCGGTAAAACTCCCATTGTCTTTTTATATACTAAATAATAAACTTCTTCCTCTTGTGGAGGTACTTCATACTGAATCAACTGCTTTTCTTCATCACTTAAACTAGCATAATCCAAATAATGATACTGTGTGGTCCCAGCAGCACTTACTGTAGTGCCCATACCAAAAAAAGCTGAACCAATTAATACAGATCCAGCATATTTCTTTATTTTTCGAATGGAAAAAATTTCTTTTTTCATAATATACCCTTCCTTTAACCCCTAATCCTTTTAGAAAACTAATCTTAAAATATTGCAACTCATTATAACACATTTTATTAAAAATCCTAGCCATCCGTTCTTATAAAAAACATATTCATTTCATACAAATTTTTCTTTGATGTATCAAAAATGATACGTAGCATTTATGAGACATTCATCCGATTAAAAACTATAAAAATAGCTCCTACAAATCAACTGTAGGAGCTACTTTCATTTAATGCTATCCCCAAACTTCATGAACGATTTCGTCAATCAGTTTTAATTTATCCCATTGCGCTTCAATCGTTAAGATATTGCCTTCTTCTGTAGAAGAGAATCCACATTGAGGGCTGAGGCATAATTGTTCAAGAGGAACGTACTGACTGGCTTCTTTAATACGAGCGATAACTTCGCCTTTATCTTCTAAGTCCCCTGATTTAGAGGTAATTAAACCAAGAACAACTTTTTGATTTTTAATATAGCGAAGTGGAGTAAAGTCTCCAGCACGCTCACTATCATATTCCAAGAAGAATCCATCCACACGGCAATGACCAAATAGCGTTTTCGCAACTGGCTCATAACCACCACTAGAGAACCATGTTGAGCGGAAGTTTCCGCGGCAAATATGCATGTTCACCACTAAATCTTCTGGTTTCCATTCAATGACACGGTTTAATACATCCACGTAGTCTCGAGCGATTTGTTCGAGGTCGAATCCACGCGCTTCATATGCTTCACGTTTGTCTAACGCACAGAACTCCCCCCAACTCGTATCATCTAATTGAATATTGCGGCATCCTAAGTCGTAGAAGCATTGCAACGCCTTACGGTATGCTGCCACCACGTCATCATAGAAGAGGGCTTCATTGTCTTTGTAGCGCTCAATTGGCACATAGTTTTTCTCACGAACTTGCGTAATCAAATGCAACATACTTGGTGAAGGGATTGTTAGTTTCACCGGTGTATCGCCAGCGTGCTCTTTTAAGAATTTGAAGTGTTTTACGAATGGATGGTTTTCAGAAAAATCCACTTTACCAACGATTCGTAATGTTTTTGGCTTCACATCTTTATCTTTGAATTGAACAGAGAAGTGGTCTACTTCGACAAGTTCAACTCCATCTAAGTTTTCTAAGAAATCTAAGTGCCAGAATGCACGACGGAATTCACCGTCAGTGACAGATTTAAGACCGAGTTCTTTTTCTTTCTCGATTAAAGCAACGATTTCTTCGTTTTCAACGCGTTCGAGTTCTTCGGCAGTGATTTCTCCGGCATTAAACTTCGCACGGGATTCTTTTAGACGTTCTGGACGTAAGAAACTTCCTACGTGATCGAGTCTAAAAGGCGCTTTTTGACAACAGCTACAGTTTTCGTGATTTGACATGTGTTTTCCTCTTTTCGTTTATTCAGCTTCTGGTAAATACGCAATGGCGCGAACAGGTGAACCTGGAGTATGGTTCCAGTTAGGGTATGAGATTGAAATCACAGCACCTACTGAAGGAACTTGATCAAGGTTCGCTAATACTTCCACTTGGAAGATATCTTGGCTTAATAAATAGTATTCATTTGTTAACCCATGTGCGGCAGCGTGAACGCCTGAGTCTGTATCTAATGTTTCGTGACCTACAGCTTTCACATGACGTTCGTGAATTAAGAATTCAAGCGCATCTTTTGCCCAACCTGGTGTGTGTTGAACGTCGTTTTCGTCTAAATTACGAACCGCATCTTGGTCTGGCCAGCGGTGTGACCAGTCGCTACGGAAGGCTACAAAGGCACCTGGTTCGATTTTTCCATATTCTTCTTCGAATGCTAATACGTCTGCTTTTGTTAATTCAAAATTTGGATTTTCAGCAACTTCTTTTGAACGGTCGATGACGTAAAGTGGTAATAATAAATCTTTCAACTCAATTTCATCAAGAAAGCGTCCGCCTTCATAGAAGTGGCAAGGTGGGTCGATATGTGTACCGTATTGTGTTACCACTGATAATTGTTGTACGTGGAATCCATCTTTTAATGTAAATAAATCTTTTTGTTCCAATGCTGGTAGAGCAGGGAAGTGAGGGCTATTCGCATCGATTTGATGGCTTAAGTTTACCCATTTTGCTTGTTTTAATGTTTCGTAAGCTTTTGCTAATTGTTGTTGAAATGTTGTCATAATGATACTTCCTTTCTAAATAGGGGAAGGCTGCGGTTCAAAAGTTATTCTCCCCACAGCCTTTTTGTTCGTTTTCTAATGTGAGGTTATTCTCCCCAAACCTCACGAGCGATTTCAGTAATCAATGCAATTTTCTTCCATTGATCTTCTTCTTTAATGACATTTCCTTCTTCTGTTGAAGCAAATCCACATTGAGTACTTAAGTATAAGTTTTCAAGTGGTACATATTGGCTTGCTTCTTTAATACGAGCGATAACTTCATCTTTGTCTTCTAAGTCTGCAAATTTTGACGTTAAAAGGCCAAGAACCACTTTTTTCTCATTCCCAACTTTCGCAAGTGGCTTGAAGTCTCCGGCACGGTCTGTATCGTATTCTAAGTAATACGCATTTACGTGTTCGCCTGCTAATAATTCATCTTCTACCTTTTCATATCCCCCTTGAGAAATCCAAGTAGAGTGGAAGTTACCACGGCAAACGTGTGTGTTGACTACTAAGTCTTTTGGTAATGCATCAATCACTGAGTTGTTCAATTGTAATGCACGACCTGCAAAGTCACGACGAACTTCTTCTAATGGACGGTCTGCGTTGAAACGTTTTGCAAAACCATCGTCTGCTAAAGCGCCCCATGTACAGTCGTCAAATTGAAGTGTGCGAAGGCCTTCGTTGTATAAGTCTGTAATGACATCCACATATGCGTTTTTAATCGCTTCAAAAAGTTCTTTTTCAGTTGGATACACTGCTTTCCACGCTGCAATATGTTCAGGTGTACGAATTAATTCGAAATAGAATTGTGATGGAGAAGGGATTGTGAATTTCACAATAACATCTTCGTCTTTCACCAAATCACGTAAGAATTTGAAATGTTCGACGAATGGGTGATTATGTCCATCGATTGGAGCTGTTAATGTTGCAGTATCTGCTTTTGTTTCAATACAGTTAAATTTATAACCGTGTTCACCTACTGTATGTTCTACACCGTTGAATCCCCAGAAGAAGTCAAGGTGCCAGTAAGCACGGCGGAATTCGCCGTCTGTAACGCCTTTTAATCCAGCAGCGATTTGTTTTTGAACAATTTCGCGGATTTCTTTATCTTCTACAGCTGTTAATTCTTCGCGTGTGATTTCGCCGTTTGCAAATTTTGCGCGTGCTTCTACTAAATCTTTAGGACGTAAGAAACTTCCTACGTGGTCTACTCTAAATGGTGCATGTGTTGTCATAAATGTGTTTCTCCAATCTATCTTCGAATTTCTTCTTGTGGGGGGATTATTCTCCCCATACCTCACGAGCGATTTCGCTAATTAAGGCAATTTTCTTCCATTGATCGTCTTCAGTAAGGATGTTTCCTTCTTCCGTTGATGCAAATCCGCATTGTGTACTTAAGTATAAGTCTTCTAGTGGAACGTATTGGCTCGCTTCTTTAATACGAGCAATCACTTCATCTTTGTCTTCTAATTTTCCTGATTTAGAAGTGAGAAGTCCAAGAACGACTTTCTTACCATTGTTTACTTTCGCGAGTGGCTTGAAGTCGCCGGCACGGTCTGTATCGTATTCTAAGTAGTACGCATGTACGTTTTCATCTTCGAATAATGCGTCGCTTACTGAATCGTAACCACCTGAACTTGCCCAAGTTGAGTGGAAGTTTCCACGGCATACGTGAGTGTTTACTGTTAAATCTTCTGGTAAGTCTTCTAGGATTCCGTTATTTAATTCTAAGAATTCACGTTTGTGTTCTCTTCTTAACTCTTCAGGTGTTAAATGACTTTCTTTTGAGATGATGTTTAAGAAGTTATCATCTACGATAACGCCCCATGTACAGTCATCGATTTGTAAGAGACGGCAACCTGCATCATATAATTCTTTAATTACTTGTCTGTAAGCAGCAATGATATCTTTAAAGAGTTCTTCTTTTGAAGGGTATACTGAGAAAGTTTGTTCAATATGCTCAGCGTCACGAATCAATTCGAAGTAGAATTGCGCTGGAGCAGGGATTGTTTGTTTTACGATGAAATCTTCATCTTCAAATTGTTTTAAGAATTTGAAGTGTTCAACGAATGGGTGATTTTCACCAGTGATTTTTCCAACGACATCTGCTGAGTCTGGTTTTGTAATTTCATCGTGGAATTGATATCCGATTTTTGCTTGCGTATGTTCCACTCCGTTTAATCCCCAGAAGAAATCTAAGTGCCAATATTGGCGACGGAATTCGCCGTCTGTGAATCCTTTTAATCCAGCTTTCTTTTGTTGTTCGACTAACTTTTCGATGGCTTTATCTTCGACGGCTGTTAATTCCTCGCGTGTAATTTCTCCTTTTGCAAATTTTTCTTTTGCTTCTACTAATTCTTTTGGACGTAAGAAACTTCCTACGTGATCGACTCTAAATGGTGCTTGTAATTTTGACATTGGACATTCCTCCTATAAATAAAAAAACCTCACAGTATCGCTACTGCAAGGACGAAATTTCGTGTTACCACCTTGTTTTGTAGAATCCTCACGAATCCTACCTTACCGAGTACGCACACTGGGTGTTATACTCTACAGCTATAATGGGCTACCCATTTACATCTAATGATTCGATGTAAAATCACTCCGAGGCCATCTTCAAAAATTCCATTTGATCTCTTCCCACCAACCGAGACTCTCTTAGCAAATTTTCTTTTTTACTCACCTGTTCTTTGTGATGTCTTATGAACATGTCATAAGAATAACAGAGAACAAACCGCGCTGCAATAGGTTTTCTTATACCGTTTTTCTATCATTCGTTATAACTTGAAGTTATATATCTAAAATTCCTTTTAAAATAGGTTATAAAAAAGACTTAGAGAAAATCTCTAAGTCTTAAAATCATTATTCAGAATCGACTAATTCATGTAATTTTTTCTTATAGTGGAATGTTGCGAAAATTGATAGTCCTAAAATGATTCCTACATAACCAATCGTCAATACCCAAACAAGAGTACGATCCCATTCTGGTAATTTAGTTAATAGAAAAACCGCTCCAAAAATGAATCCGAAGAGAACCACTAAGAATATCATCGACTTAACGCCGCTACGAGAACGATTCAATAGTTCCACTACATTCGTCCAGCTTGGCGTAAAGAGCTTCAAGTCCTTTGCATATCCCCAACGACTTAGTCCAAGACTAATAATTCCCCAATATAAAATAATCCCTAAAATCATATAAATCGGGAAACGAAGAACCGTAAAAATAATAGTTAGTAAAAGTACTGGTAACGCAGATTGAATAATAAACAAAATCCAGAATTTACGCTCTAAAAATTCATGCATATCGAATGGGAGAACTTTCAGATAATAATAATTTTCTCTTTCAAGAGAAATCCCAACTGCTAATAAATTATTTCCTCCGGTATTAAAGAAGGCGATAAATGTCAAAAACATCGCAAAAGGTAAGAAAGTATTCAAATTAACAAATTCCATAATACTCACACCTTCTGGAATAGAAGACATATTCATCATTGTTGGTAGGAAGAATAGATAAGGTAATACACCTGCAGCAATAATCGTTTGAGTTAAAACAGACCCTTCTAATAATTGTCTTAAAGTGTATCGAAGAAAGAATCTAAATGATAACTTTCCTCCACTTAATTCCATTTTTTTAACTCGTTCCACTTTTACTTTATTAGTAGAGGTTTGAGAAACCGCATCGTAAAAATTAGGTAATACAATGAATTTAACGAGAGCTATAAGAATTAAGAATACAACAACAACTATTCCAATCAAAGGATACGAACTTAAATCCATTGGATTCAGAAGTACATCATAAAAAGCTTTAATAGGCGATAAATATACAGGAACTTCTCCTCTAAAAGTTTGAATTCCAGTATTGCGATTCATCAAAAATTGATAACCAATGACCGCACCAATCGAGACAATAAAAATTAATACATTGGCAATCACAGATTGATATTTTCTAAAAATTGGAATTTTTGCTAAAAAGAAGCATAGTATAAACATCAATAAATAGACGCTCGTACTTAGTAAGAGTGCGCCAAATAATCCAAGTGGAATCGTTAAGAAATAATTTCCTCCTGAAAAATAGACATGGATTCCAAAAAACATAAATATTGGGAGTAAGCCATATAATGAGGCCACTACAACAGATAAACTTTTTCCTAAAATCACTTCTGTTTCTGTAAATGCATACGGACGGTAAGATTCAAAATCTTTACTTTCATAAAATACATTATAGATTGATGGAAGTGCTTGAGAAATTAAAATCATCATAAATAAGAATATAGAACTTGCAAATTGGAGTGGAGAATAGGAACGTCCTGAAATCATCCCTACAAATCCAAAAAATCCACCAAATATAACCGCGAACATCAATTGTTGAATCAACGTTCTCATCGCAACATTCACTGGTTTTGTTGGGTTCTTCGCTTGTTTCTTTCGATAATTTTGCAATTGTGCCGGTTGCGTCGCAAAGATTAAATTGGTCTTCACCAGCGTTAAAATTCGTTTAAACCGCATGTGAATCCACTCCTTCTTGTTTGCCGGCAATTGATAAGTAAATTTCTTCCAAAGTACTTTCTGGTTGTTGTCCTTTCAACTCTTGAATCGTACCATAGAAGAGTAGTTTTCCTTTTTTCAAAATCGCAATTTTATCGCAAAGTTGTTCTGCTACTTCGAGTACGTGAGTAGAGAAAAGAACGGTATTGCCTTTATCGGCATGTTCGCGCATCAATTTCTTCAAGTCGTAAGAAGCTTGTGGGTCAAGACCCGTCATTGGTTCATCGAGTACCCAAATATCTGGATCAGAAAGTAGGGCACCAATGACAAATACTTTTTGACGCATCCCATGTGAGAAGGAATCAATGACTTCATAGCGATGTCCTTCAAAATCAAATAAATCTAATAAATAAGCTAGACGACTTTCTACTTCGTCTAGAGTCATACCATAAGAAGAAGCGACTAATTCCCAGAATTCATTCGCAGTTAATCGTAAGAAAAGATCTGGACTATCGGCTACATAGCCAATTTTTTCTTTAATCGCAAGTCGATTTGTTAAAAGTTCTTGTCCATCGACAAAAATTTCGCCACTTGTTGGATTGATGACACTTACTAGGGATTTAATGGTTGTTGATTTTCCTGCACCATTATGTCCAATCAGTCCGATGATTTTTCCACTTTCTATCGTTAAATTGAGTCCATCTAAAGCGACTGTTTGTCCATATACTTTTGAAACATTTTTAAATTCAATCATGCAAATTCCTCCTTATGCCCCTATATATCCCTATTATATAACTAGAATCCGCATAAAAAAAGAGGGAGTAAGACCAAAGATAAAAAATTACTCACAGTGTGAGTAATTTTTCTATTAGTAATCTCAAATCCTTCGCACTGTGAAGGATTTCCGCAAGGATGATTAGGATTAAGCAAATCACAAGTGATGAAGCTTAATCCAATCAGCTACTGCGTCAAATTCTATAAGTTTTTTTAGTAAGGAATAACCTCCTAACTCCCTCTAAGCACAGTGGTTGAATGGTATGAGCTGCACTGTAAACAGTTTGCTCATACCTATTCAACTTTCTGTCTTTCTCCCTCGCATTTAATGCTATCCCCCATTACCACTATTATAGAATCCGTATGATTCTTCGTAATCTCATTGAGTGCTTTTAAATTTATTTCAGAATTTTAAATAGTTTATTTTACACGATACAAAGTAATAAATTTCCTAAATTTATCATGATTAGAAATAGGTTTTATGCTAAAATATTATTAATAAGAAAGCGTTTTATAAATATTAAAAGTAGTATAACTGGCAAAAAATAAGAAAAGGTAGGTGAATAATAATGCATCGGTATGTTATCTCTGTCATCTTACTACTAGCTTTAATTCTTGCAAAAATATTTTTAAAAGAGGATAAAAAATAATCCAAAATATAGTAGCGCAAGGTATTTGGATACTAGCAAAAAAATACCTTTACCTATGTTTTTAGGCATACAATTATCATTGTTTTGATGCGATTTCTTTGATTTTTTGGAAAAGAATGGTGTAAAGAAAATATATGTTGATCCTCAATTATTTGCTACGGTGACATGAGAAAAAGACAGAGCATTTCCTCACGGAACTTATCTATTCGCTTGTGAATAGAATTAAGTAAACACTACAAGTTTAAGAGCTTATAATTTAACAAAGGCAGATAGTATAGTACAAACTTTAATCGGACTTATTGCAGCGGTTGCTTTTGCATAGTCCGTATGCGTTAGTAGCGGGAATTACTCAATTGGGGTGGTAATAATGTTTAAAAAAATAAAAGATTCCTATAATTTTTCGGTTCCTGTTTTAAGTCTTACGATTTTTTTGAAGTTTTCACTTGATATTTTTTATGATATTTTTTATGGTGAAAGCTTTGGTGATAGTATTTCTTTTGAACGAACAATGTTACTCACTTTATTTATTTGTATGGGTATTCACATTTATAAAAATATGGAAAACCACCCTGAATAGGGTGGTTTTTCTTCTTATGTTTTGTTTACTTAGATTTTGAAAACCGACAAGCAAATGAAATTTCAAAAATGGAAGTTTAATTGCTTTTGGTTGTATGGGCGGAGTAAGCTCCTAAATAGTGCCATTAAAATTAATTATACTGCTAAAAAACTGAAAAAAAAGACTGTTAAAAAGAAAAACAGGAATATAATTGATATATACATAAAAACAAAATAAAAGGTCGTTTTAATCGGGACTGACCCAAAAAAGTGAGAATTTAATAAAAACACCCTAGGGCTACTGTCTCCGGTATTCAAACGGAGACAGGTAGTCCAATTTTTATTGGATTTTTTCATTCTCATTTACGGAGATCAGTGCCCTAAAAAGCAAGGTTTTTCTTTTTATATCAATACTTACAAGCTGTTTTTAAAAACGTAGTTGATTGTATATAGTATCAAGATAAGAAGAAAAAATTCCCAAAGGAATTTTTTTAAAATAATAAAAGTTAACTAAACACCGACAATTAAAAATCAAACCTCATTTTTTTATCATCAATCACTAAATTTATCTCTTGGATTTTTCCATAAAAAGAAATATAAAAAATATCCTATCCATATAGCAAAAAAAAACATACGAAAATGAGGATTAAATAAAACTGAAGAATCGTAAAAAGAATAGCCTAAAAACACGTACAATATAATTCTCATAATTCTTGATGATTTTTTAAAAGAGTAAACTGCTTTTTTAAACACTATTGCCACCCCACTGCTGTAATAGAAATTTAGAAGAACTAAGGGTTTTCGGTTACAAGAGCTGCAAACCCTAAAACCACCCTAAAAAGGGTGGTTTTTGAATTATTTTTAAAATAATAAAAATCAACTAAACATCGATAATAAAAACTAGAACTTTTATCACCAATCCTTAAATTTATCTCTTGGATTTTTCCATAAAAAGAAATATAAAAAATGTCCTAACCAAAGTCCTAAAAGACCATTACGCGCCCTTAAATCTGATAGAAAAGAAGGGTCATAAAAGGAATAAAGATAATACACAGCTAGTACAAGCCCTATAATTTTTGTTGATTTTTTTAAAGCATAAACTGCTTTTTTAAACACTATTGCCACCCCACAGTTGTAATAGAAAGTAAGAAGAATGAAGGATTGTCATTCAAAACATATCCATTAGGAGTTAATTCAACATAAGGTTCTATTTTTGCTTCTTCTCTTGTTAATTGTCTTTCTTCTATTTTTGCAATTTCATAAGTTTCTTCATCTGCATAAACACTAGTAGTTAAAACACTCATACCAACTACGTTACCTCAAAAACGTAAACAACATTACTATTCTTTTTATCCAGTTTTTAATATTGTGAAAATCTCCTTGATTTTTATTTTGTTTTTATGTATATACTAATTTTACTCCTCCTTTTTTGTTTTTGATAGTCTTTTTTTTTCATATTCTGTAGCGGTATAATTAATTTTTACGGTACTAAATTAGGAGCGTGCGACGCTTGATTCGACCTTTAGCAATTAAAATTCCAAATAATCAAAAATCGCATAACAACAACGTTTATTAAGTATTCAAAACCGAGTACTCGGGCTATTTTTTGCTATCATCCAAACAACTTGCACTGCAAAGTCTAGCACATAATGTTCTAGCAGTTTCCCTTATGCTCTGCACAAAATTTAACTTGAATTTTAATGTGGTTCCATTGAACGTATTTGTGTTTTAAATGCGACTGAATAAAAAATACCCTTTCCGATTTTTAAAATGTGAAGTGCACCCCAAAAGTTAGACACAAAATCTAACTTTTGGGGTGCACTTCACATTCTAATGGCTTTTTGCTTACTTACTATTCATTTTCTTCGTCGACTAATTGTTGCGCAAAGTCTTTCATGTTGCCTTTGATGGCTTCATCTGAAAGGGATGCAGTTGGTGTTTCTGTTGCAGCTGTTTCAGCAGTTGCCTCAGTCACCTCTTCTGTTGTTTCTTCTTCGCGGTCCACAATCGCTAATGAACTTACAATCGCATCTTGATCGAGACGCATCATACGAACTCCAAGAGCACCACGGCCTGTTTGAGATACGTCTTCAGCATGGAATCGGATGATAACCCCTTTATTCGTCATGATAAGTAAGTCTTCGTCTCCAGTTACAGTACGTAAGCAGACTAGTGGTCCATTTTTCTCGGTAATACGAAGTGTACGAACCCCTTTACCGCCACGGCCTTTCAATGCGTATTCGCTCGCAGCTGTACGTTTTCCGTATCCTTTTTCACTCACGACTAATACTTCATTATCAGGAGTTAAAATATCCATTCCAATCACATAGTCGCCGTCACGTAGAGAAACCCCTCGAACACCTGAAGCAGTACGACCCATCGCACGAACTTTATCTTCATGGAAGCTTACAGCGTTACCGTGATAAGTTCCAAGGATGATGCCATCATTTCCGCTTGTGATTACTACACGAATCAATTCATCATCTTCGCGTAATTGGATGGCACGTAAACCATTTGTACGGATATTCTTGAATTCTGATAAACGAACACGTTTTACCGTTCCTCGTAATGTTGTGAAGAACAAGTAACGTTCTGTTTCGTCAGATTCTGGAACACTGATAATCGCTTGGATTTTCTCAGCTGAATCAATGTTTAATAAGTTGATAACCGGTAATCCTTTTGCTGTGCGGCTATATTCAGGAATTTCATATCCTTTTGCTTGGTACACTTTCCCTGTATTCGTAAAGAAGAGGAGTGAATCGTGTGTTGAACATGAAATCATGTTTTCCACGTAGTCATCATCATGGACGCTCATTCCTTGAACCCCACGTCCTCCACGGCGTTGTGCCTTGAATTCAGTGTTTGCAAGACGTTTGATATATCCATTCTTCGTTAATGTAATCACGACATCTTCTTGTTCGATTAAATCTTCATCTTCAAGGCTTAATGCTTCTCCGACTAATAATTCTGTACGACGAGGATTGTCGAAACGTTGTTGGATTTCAAGTAATTCTTGTTCGATGATTTCGTAACGAAGTTCTTCGCTCGCTAATACTTTTTCTAAGTATTGAATTGTAGCTTGTAATTCGTTGTATTCTGCATCGATTTTCTCGCGTTCTAATCCTGTTAAACGAACCATACGCATATCAAGAATCGCTTGTGCTTGTTTATCGCTTAAGCCGTATTCATTTATGAAGCGGTCTTTAGCGATATCTCCACTTGCGGAACTTCTTAAGATAGCCACAATCGCATCAATATGGTCTAAGGCGATTTGTAACCCTTCTAAAATATGAGCGCGGTCTTCTGCTTTTTTCTTATCGAATAAGCTACGACGACGAACGACTTCTTCTTGGTGATCTAAGTAATGGCGTAAAATTTCTTTTAAGCTCAATACTTTTGGCTCTTGATTTACAATCGCAAGCATGTTGAAGCCGAAGTTTGATTGTAATGGTGTTAATTTGTATAAATTATTTAATACAACGGATGCTGAAACATCACGACGCACTTCAATCACGACACGCATACCGACACGGTCAGATTCATCGTTTAAGTAAGTAATTCCTTCGATTTTCTTTTCGTGGTGTAATTGTGCGATACGTTCTACTAAACGCGCTTTATTTACCATATATGGTAATTCAGTGATGATGATGCGTTCTTTTCCGTTTTTCAATTCTTCGATTTGTACGCGTCCACGAACCGTAATCGATCCACGTCCTGTTTCGTACGCACGACGAATTCCAGATTTACCTAAGACAAGTCCTCCAGTTGGAAAGTCAGGTCCAGGGAGAGCTTCCATCAATTCAGTCGTTGTGACATCAGGGTTCTTCATTAATAAGTGAAGAGCAGAGATGACTTCCGCCAAGTTATGTGGTGGAATGTTTGTCGCCATCCCTACGGCAATCCCTGTTGCACCGTTAACTAATAGGTTTGGAATACGTGCTGGTAATACTTCCGGTTCACGTTCTGTTGAATCGTAGTTATCACGGAAATTAATCGTATCTTTGTTAATATCACGAAGCATTTCAAGAGCAATTTTACTCATACGAGCCTCTGTATAACGCATCGCAGCAGCTCCGTCTCCATCGACAGAACCAAAGTTACCGTGACCATCAATTAATGGATAACGGTATGAGAAATCTTGTGCCATACGAACCATGGCATCATAAATTGCAGAGTCACCGTGTGGGTGATATTTACCCATTACGTCCCCGACAATACGCGCAGATTTTTTATGCGGTTTGTCCGGTGTCACTCCAAGTTCACTCATTCCATATAAAATACGACGGTGTACTGGTTTTAATCCATCGCGTACATCTGGTAGGGCACGCGATACAATAACACTCATCGAATACTCTAGAAATGATTTACGCATGGTATGCACTAAATCAGTTGATTCAAAAGTTTCTTCAAAGTGTTTCACTTCTTCAGACATAATTAGTCTCCTTTTCTATTCTTCTCTTCAAATTCGTTTACTAAATTAGATATCTAAATCTTCCATATTGACATATTTCGCATTGCTTTCGATGAATTCACGACGTGGTTCTACACGGTCACCCATCAAGATATCTAAAATTTGATCCGCTTCTGCAGCATCTTCCACAGATACTTGTAACATTGAACGGTTTTCAGGGTTCATGGTTGTTTCCCATAATTGTTCCGCATCCATTTCCCCAAGACCTTTGTATCGTGACAATTGTGGTTTTGGATGTGCTGGTAATTCTTTTAGTTTCGCTTCTAACTCTTCATCATTTTGAATATAGTACTCATTTTTCCCTTGTTTCAATTTGTAAAGAGGTGGTTGCGCGATGTAAATATATCCAGCTTCCACTGCAGGGCGCATATAACGATAGAAAAGAGTAATGAGCAATGTACGAATGTGACTTCCATCGACATCGGCATCGGTCATGATGACTAATTTTTGGTAACGAGCTTTCGATAAATCAAAATCTCCACCAAAACCAGTTCCCATCGCTGTAAAGAGCGAACGAATTTCTTCGTTGGCTAAAATTTTATCGAGTGTTGCTTTTTCAACGTTCAAAATTTTCCCGCGGATTGGTAAAATCGCTTGGAAATGACGTGAACGTCCTTGTTTTGCTGAACCACCCGCAGAGTCCCCTTCGACGATGAATAATTCAGAAATCGTTGGGTCATTACTTGAGCAGTCTGCTAATTTACCTGGTAAGTTTGAAATTTCTAAACCAGATTTCTTACGAGTCACTTCACGCGCACGTTTTGCAGCAAGACGTGCTTTCGAAGCTAAAATCCCTTTTTCAACAATCTTACGTGCGACTTGAGGATTTTCCATTAAGAATTTATCGAAGTGTGTGGAGAACAGACGGTCTGTAATCGTACGAGCTTCAGAGTTTCCTAATTTCGTTTTTGTTTGTCCTTCAAACTGTGGATCAGGATGTTTGATAGAAACAACAGCCGTTAAACCTTCACGGACATCTTCACCGCTTAGTTTTTCTTCGTTTTCTTTCATCAATTTTTGACGACGCGCGTAATCATTAATCACACGTGTTAAGGCCGTCTTCATCCCTGATTCGTGAGTCCCACCTTCATAAGTGTGGATATTATTCGTGAAGCTGAGAAGGTTTGTATGGTATCCAGAAGTGTATTGCATAGCCACTTCTACTTGAATACCATCTTGTTCTCCTTCAACGTAAATTGGCTCTTCGAATAACACTTGTTTTGATTTATTAAGGTGTTCGACATAGCTCTTAATCCCGCCTTCGTAGCAGAATGATTTTCTCACTGGCTCTTCTTCGCGGAAATCCGTAATCGTTAATTTTAATCCTTTGTTCAAGAACGCTAATTCACGCACGCGGTTGGCTAATTTATCAAATTCAAAGACGGTTGTTTCTTGGAAAATTTCAGGGTCTGGTACAAAGTACACGCTCGTACCATGTTTATCAGTTGTCCCAATGATTTTTAAGTCTTCTAAAACGGCACCACGTTTATAAGATTGCTCATAAATGTTGCCATCTTTAAATACTTGAACAGTTAAGTCTGTTGAAAGAGCATTTACAACAGAAGCCCCAACCCCGTGAAGACCCCCAGAAACTTTATAGCCTCCGCCGCCGAATTTACCACCGGCGTGAAGCACTGTAAATACAGTTTCTACGGCAGGACGACCTGTTTTTTCTTGAATATCGACCGGAATCCCACGACCATCATCGGTTACGCGAATATGGTTTTCTTTAGTGATTTCGATTTCAATATGTGTCGCAAACCCAGCCAACGCTTCGTCGATTGAGTTATCCACGATTTCCCAAACAAGGTGGTGAAGTCCCGCACTACTTGTTGAACCAATATACATCCCAGGACGTTTACGAACAGCTTCGAGTCCTTCTAATACTTGAATTTGACTGGCATCATATTGCGCAGCTAATTCAGCTTTGTTTTCTTCTGTCATATGCTAATTCTCACTCTCCGTTTTTAAAATAGTTCCTTTTTCAATCGGTATTACGACTGGTTCATTAATAAATTGTTGCTTAATCCCATCTAGGCTTGTTGTGGTAATAAAGGTTTGCACCTTATTTTCAATCGCCTTAATCAGATGAGTTTGTCTGTCATCATCGAGCTCGGAAAGTACGTCATCTAATAATAGAAGAGGGTACTCGCCTGTCGATAATTTCATCAATTCGATTTCCGCAAGCTTCAAACTCAGAACGGTCGAACGTTGCTGTCCTTGCGAACCATACGTTTGAACTGGAACCTCATTCAAATAAAAAATCAAATCGTCACGGTGCGGTCCAATCAGCGTTGTGGCTTGATCCGCCTCACGAGTTTGATTCTTCTTGAATTGATCGATATAAATTTCTTTCATTTGCGAAGCTGTTAAACCATCTTCCAGGGGAATCGTTGCTTGATACGACACCGAGAATTTCTCACGACCAAGCGATAACTGATCATGAATCGGAATGGCTAAAGCCTCCAATTGCTTCATAAAATCGAGACGATGAAAGACGATTTTACTAGCTAACTCGCTTAACATCTCGCTTAAAACCTCTAAGTATTCGTCCGGCTGCTTTTTCTTAATCGCTAGCTGCTTCAAATACGTATTGCGTTGTTTTAAGACGCGATTATATTCCACTAAATCATAAAGGTAGAGGGAACTCATTTGTCCAAGTTCCATATCCACGAATTTACGTCTGTTTTGCGGAGACCCTTTGACAAGCGTGAGGTTCTCCGGGGCAAAGAGAATGACATTCAAGTTTCCAAGATAGGAACTCAGTCGTTTTTGCTCCAAATAATTCACTTTTGCAATTTTTCCTTTTTTAGAAAACTGCAATTCTAAATTCGTCTTTGTCGCTGTTTTTTCAATAGTCCCTTTAATCGTCGCAAAGTCTTTTTTCCATCCAATCAGTTCTTTGTCGTTTGTAGTGCGGTGGCTCTTTGTCATCGCCAGCGCGTAAATCGACTCCATCAGGTTGGTTTTCCCTTGTGCATTTTCACCAATAAAAACATGCACACCGTCTGTAAACTCTAATTGGACAGATTCATAATTACGAAAGTTTTGTAATTGTAAATTAGTCAGCTTCATGCGTCATGTGTGTTCAAATCATTTTCATCCGATTTCATTTCTTTCACAATAAAAATACCTTCATCAGGTATTTCAACACGTGTATTCGGATATAATTTTCTACCACGTCGATTTTCTAACTCTCCATCTACAAAAACTGTATATTCTTGCAGGTACCATTTTGCTTGTCCGCCCGTTGTAATGACGTCAATATGTTTTAAAAATTGCCCTAATGTAATGTACTCATCAGAGATCGATACGATAGTTGTCATGAACTTCCTCTTTTCTAATGGATATTGGTGAGAACTCCATTAAACTCATGCATGCTCACATATTTTTAAGTAGAATAACTCTACATTATTATACATTTTTTACAAGCTTTTCGCAAAGAAATTGCAAATTTTAGGGGGTTATTTCAATTTTGAGGCAAAAACATCAAAAAAGCCTAAAAAAACAAAAAACAAAATTTACTAGGATTTTTTTAAAAATTAAAAGTTTTGGGCCAAAAATCACCCCAAAATCGTGCTGCCCGAAATTCACTTATAAGTGATATGCTCCCTCTAAAGTAGACACTTAAAAAA
>NZ_KV790849.1:0-30707 GCF_001807725.1 Granulicatella sp. HMSC31F03
TTTTTTTAGTGTCTACTTTAGAGGGAGCATATCAGTCTAACGAAGGACTTGCTTTTTTTCTTCAAGTCTCCATCCATGTACAATTGTCCAGAACTGGTGTAAAATAGAGAGGTAATTACAATAAAAAAGGGGTATCAATAGATGAACTCAGTTTATAAAGATGATAGTTTAACACTACATACAGACCTATACCAAATTAATATGATGAAAACGTATTGGGAAACCGGTGTGTCTGAGAAAAAAGCGATTTTCGAAGCATATTTCAGAAAGTTACCATTTGAAAATGGATATGCGATTTTCGCGGGACTAGAACGCATTGTCCACTTTATTGAACAATTACGTTTCTCAAAAACGGATATTGACTATTTACGTGGACTTGGACATTATCCAGAAGAATTCTTAACATACTTAGAAAACTTCGAATTCAAAGGAAGCATCCGCTCAGCAGTAGAAGGAGAACTCGTTTTCGCGAACGAACCATTGGTGCAAGTAGAAGGAACGCTTGCGGAATGCCAATTAATTGAAACAGCCTTATTAAATATCGTCAACTTCCAAACACTGATCGCAACAAAAGCGAGCCGTGTACGTATGGTTTCAGGAGACGATCCAGTATTAGAATTCGGAACTCGTCGTGCGCAAGAATTAGATGCGGCAATTTGGGGAACACGTGCAGCGTACATCGGTGGATGTGATGCGACAAGTAACGTTCGTGCCGGCAAGATGTTTGGCATTCCAGTTTCTGGAACACATGCCCACTCATTAGTACAAGCGTACCGTGATGACTACGAAGCGTTTAAAGCCTATGCTGAGAGTCACCGTGACTGCGTGTTCTTAGTGGATACGTATGATATCTTGAAATCTGGTGTTCCAAATGCCATCCGTGTAGCCAAAGAATTCGGTGACAAGATTAATTTCTTAGGCGTTCGTATCGACAGTGGTGACATGGCGTATATGTCGAAAAAAGTTCGTCAACAATTAGACGAAGCTGGATTTACAAAAGCGAAAATTTACGCGTCAAGCGACCTAGATGAAAAAACAATCCTTAACTTGAAGATGCAAGGTGCTAAAATTGACGTTTGGGGAATCGGAACTCGTTTAATTACAGCGTATGACCAACCAGCGCTTGGCTGTGTGTACAAGCTTGTAAGTATCGAAGACGAAAACGGCGTAATGGTAGATACAATGAAGATTTCAAACAACGCTGAAAAAGTATCTACACCTGGTAAGAAACAAGTATGGCGTATTACACGTAATTCAGACGGAAAATCTGAAGGGGACTACATTGCGCTATGGGATGAACGTCCAGATCAATTAGACGAACTCTTTATGTTCCACCCAGTCTACACTTATATCAATAAAACAGTGAAAGACTTTACTGCGCGTCCAATTTTACAACCGATTTTCAATAACGGAAAACGCGTGTATGAATTGCCAAAACTTCAAGAGATTAAAGCGTACAAAGACGAGCAAATCGAAGCGCTATGGGACGAATACAAACGTATCTTGAACCCAGAGCAATATCCAGTCGACCTCTCTCAAAAGACATACGACCAAAAATTGGCAAGTATTGCGGAAATCAGAGAAGAAGTGCGTATTAAATCAGAACAGTTGGCTAAAGAAAACGCAAAGTAAGGGGAACGTTATGAGACCATTACAACAAAAAATTATCGAAACGCTTCGTGTCAAACCAACCATCAATCCGGAAGAAGAGATTCGTAAAACCGTTGATTTCCTAAAGGCGTATCTTGCAAAGCATCCCTTCTTGAATGGGTATGTCCTTGGAATTAGCGGCGGACAAGACTCAACGCTTGCTGGAAAATTGGCACAAATGGCAATTGATGAATTAAACGAAGAACAAGACCAAAAAGTGTATCGCTTCTATGCCGTGCGCCTTCCTTACGGCGTGCAAGTAGATGAACAAGATGCCATGGACGCGATTGCCTTTATGAAGGCGACGGATGTGCTACGAGTAAACGTGAAGGATGCGGTAGATGCGTCTGAACGCAGTATTGAAGCCTTAGGAATGGAAATTTCAGACTTCAACAAAGGAAATATCAAGGCGCGTGAACGCATGGTTGCTCAATATGCAATTGCCGGCCAAACGGGTTGTGCTGTAATTGGGACAGACCACGCGGCAGAATCGGTGACCGGTTTCTATACGAAATTTGGGGACGGGGCTGCAGATATCACTCCGCTATGGCGTCTCAATAAACGTCAAGGCCGTGCGATGTTACAAGTGCTAGGGGCTCCAGAGCATTTATACTTGAAAGTTCCAACGGCAGACCTTGAAGAAGACCGCCCATCCCTTCCAGACGAAGTAGCACTTGGGGTGACTTACGAAGAGATTGATGATTATCTCGAAGGAAAAGACATCTACGAAAAAGCAGCAGAGACGATTGAAAATTGGTATCGAAAGACAGAACATAAACGTCACTTACCAATTACAATCTACGATGATTTTTGGAAATAAAAGTTAAAAGGCTATTCCTATCAGGCAACTGGTGGGATGGCTTTTTTGTTATTCCGAGTACACGCTCTATTGAATTTCAAATAAGGAGTGCTATAATGAAGGTAACAATAGTCGGTTAATAGTTTTCAATTTCATTGGAGGTGGTCTTTATGGACTTAGTATTACCAATGTTTCTGGGGACGTTTGCACTGATGGGAGTTGCTCTATATTTGTTCTACTGGATCATCCGATTAGCTGTAAAACATGGAGTAGAATCCCAACAAAGGAAGTCACATTAACGGCTTCAGAAAAAAGATATAGAGGTGGCGTGCCACCTCTATTTTCGTGGAGGAAGACAATGAAAGAAATGAACCATTTTGGCGTGTATGGTGTTTGTATTCGCGAGGGACGCATCCTTTGTATTCGTAAGACGCGTGGACCATACCGCGGAAGATTTGATTTGCCGGGAGGAACGCCGGAAGAAGGCGAGAGTCTGGTAGAAACATTGCGACGAGAAATGCTAGAGGAGACGGGGTTCCAAGTGTCTGCCATTCACCAAAATACGATTCGCGATGTATTTCTGACCGTTCCAGAGATTGCACGCGTGCATCATGAGTTTGTCTTGTTTACCATCGATATTGAAGAAAAGGGTGCTCAAACGGTAGAAGATTTCGTGACGAGCGCAGAGAAGAACGATTCGAAGGGGATTGTGTGGGTTCCACTTAAAGAAGTGAGCGTTGAAAATGCGTCTCCACTTGTAATCGAGGCTGCACGACCAACAGAGGCATTCGAGGCGAAACATTACGAACAATGGATGATGTATGACGAAGATTTTATGAACTAAAATGAATTTAGCTATTTAAAGACCTCTGAATTTTTGTTATAATATAGTTAAGCAGCTGTTCATGTTTTTAGTACCCTTTTTTGAAAGGGAATTCAGGGAGGTATTGTTAATGGAAGTTATTGTTGTTAAAACTCAAGAAGAAGGCGCATTAGCGGCTTTTGAGATTTTTAAACGCGCACACGGCGAAGGAGCGAAAGTGTTTGGACTAGCGACAGGCTCAAGTCCAATTGGATTATATGAATTACTTAGAAATAGCGATTTAGATTTTTCAGATCGTATCTCAGTGAACTTAGATGAATATGTTGGATTGGCACCAACGGACGAACATAGCTACGCTTATTTCATGAATGAATATCTTTTCAATGCGAAGCCATTTAAACATAGCTATTTACCAGATGGGATTGCAAAAGACGTAGATGCAGAAGTTGAACGTTATGAACGTGTTCTTCAAGAAAATCCAGTAGACTTGCAGTTATTAGGCATCGGAAGTAATGGACATATCGGATTCAACGAACCTGGTACACCATTCACTCAACGCACACATAAGGTTCATTTAACAGAATCAACCATTGAAGCGAACAAACGCTTCTTCGAAAAAGAAGAAGATGTACCACGCTACGCTTATTCAATGGGACTACAATCCATCATGGATGCAAAAGAAATCGTGTTAATTGCATTCGGACCTAAGAAAATCCATGCGATTAAAGGATTAGTGGAAGGTCCTATCACAGAGGAAGTTCCAGCAAGTATCTTACAAAAGCATCCAAAAGTTACAGTTATTTGTGATGAAGTAGCTGCAGCATTATTAACAAAATAAATATAAAGATGAGACGTCTTTCGGGTAACGGAAGGCGTCTTTTTTGTTTTCAAAAGGAGTGAAAATTAACATATTTGTTAATTAACAGTTATGTTAACGTCTAGTTTTCAAAAATTTTCTGAAAATTTTTTGGCAAACCTAAAAAACACTTGACGAAATTATTTTTTTAGGGTAACCTAATAAATGTAGAATCTACATAAAGTGAGGGGATGAATTCATTGATTACGATTAAAAATGTTGGAGTATCGTATGCGATGCAACCACATGTTTTAAAAGATTGTAATGCAACCATTGAAGGACCAACCATTACTGGGATTATTGGGCCCAATGGTGCAGGTAAATCAACATTATTAAAAGCAATATTAGGACTTATTCAATCATCAGGAGAAATTCTGATTGATGGAGAACCCACAAAAAAAGTATTACAGAAAATCGCCTATGTCGAACAAAAAAGCCACATTGACTTTACATTTCCAATCACCATTCGTGAGTGCGTTGCTTTAGGACGAACTGTTAAAAAGAAACCATTGCAACGTTTGACGAAAGAAGATTGGGAAAAAGTCGATGCAGCCATTGAAGAAGTTGGATTAACTGATTTAGCATCTCGCCAAATCGGCGCTCTTTCTGGTGGTCAATTCCAACGTGTACTATTAGCACGTTGCATGGTTCAAGAAGCACAATATATTTTCCTTGATGAACCATTTGTAGGGATTGATATGCTTAGTGAGAAAGTCATTATGACAATTCTCCGTAAATGGAAAGAGGAAGGGAAGACTATTTTAATGGTCAACCATGACTTATCGAAGGTGAAAGAATACTTTGACCATGTGATTCTTGTCAAACACGCGATTGTAGCCTCTGGAAAAACAGAAGACGTATTCATTAAGAAGTACTTAGATGATGTATACGGCGGAAGTGTTTATATTCCACAAGGAGGTGAGCAACATGCATAATTTCATTGAAGGGTTAATGGAATTCCATTTCCTACAAAATGCGCTTGTTTCAGCAGTCGTGATTGGTGCGGTTGCCGGAATTTTAGGATGCTTCATCATTCTAAGAGGGATGTCATTAATGGGGGACGCTATCTCTCACGCGGTATTACCGGGTGTAGCGTTGTCGTTTATTTTAGGCATTAACTTCTTTATTGGAGCCCTCGTGTTCGGGTTATTAGCATCGTTCCTTATTGCATTTGTGAATCAAAATAGTACTATCAAAGGCGATACTGCTATCGGGATTACCTTTAGTTCGTTTTTGGCATTGGGAGTTATTTTGATTAGTGTGGCGAAGAGTTCAACAGACTTATTCCATATTTTATTCGGGAATATTTTAGCCGTACAAGATATTGATTTACTCATTACATTGGTGGTGAGCGTGATTGTAGTCGTCGTTATTTTAGCGTATTTTAAAGAATTACAAGTAACGAGTTTTGATCCAGTCTTTGCTCAATCTTCAGGGATGAACGTACAATTTTACCACTACTTATTGATGTTCCTCTTGGCGCTTGTATCGATTACCGCGATGCAAAGTGTAGGGACAGTTATGATTGTGGCACTATTAATCACCCCTGCAGCAACAGCGTATTTATATTCAAATCGTCTGAAAACAATGCTGATTTTAGCCGCAACGTTTGGCTCATTGTCATCAGTGTTAGGATTGTATATTGGATATACGTTTAACATCGCTATTGGATCAACCATCGTATTAACAGCAGCAACACTTTTTGTCGTAAGTTTTATCGTTTCACCAAAACAAAGAGAAAGAAGGAAATCTCATGAATAGCATGAAGAAACTTTTAGTAGCCGCTCTTGTGGTATTAGGAATTGCAGGATGCGCTACAAGTAAAGATACAAGTAAAGATAATAGTTCAAAGGCAGATACTGAAAAAATCAATGTGGTGACAACCAACTCTATTATTTATGATATGACAAAAAATATCGCCGGCGATTTAGTAAACTTACATAGTATTGTTCCAGTAGGACAAGACCCACACGAGTATGAACCATTACCAGAAGATGTTCAAAAAGTTCAAAAAGCAGACTTGATTTTCTATAATGGAATCAACTTAGAAAACGGTGGGAATGCTTGGTTCACGAAGATGGTGAATAATGCCAAGAAAGAAGCCAATAAAGACTACTTTGCAGTGAGTGATGGCGTTGAAGTGATTTACTTAGAAGGCCAAAACGAAGCTGGAAAAGAAGACCCTCATGCATGGTTGAACATCGAAAACGGAGTTATTTATGCAAAGAACATCGCGAAACAATTAATCGCAAAAGATCCAAAGAACAAAGAAACATACGAAAAGAATCTAGCAGCTTATGTTGAAAAACTTGAAGCGTTAGATAAAGATGCTAAACAACGTATCGCGAAAATTCCTGAAGAAAAACGTTTAATCGTAACAAGTGAAGGCTGCTTCAAGTACTTCTCTAAAGCGTACGATATTAAATCAGCGTACATCTGGGAAATCAACACAGAAGAAGAAGGAACTCCAGAACAAATCACAAAATTGGTTCGTCAATTACGTGAATCAAAAGTTCCATCATTATTCGTTGAAAGTAGTGTAGATGATCGTCCAATGAAAACTGTATCTCAAGAAACAGGTAAACCAATTCACTCTACAATCTTTACAGACTCAATTGCCGAAGAAGGAAAAGATGGAGACAGCTACTACAGCATGATGAAATGGAACCTAGATAAAATCATTGAAGGTTTAAGCAAATAATCAAGAAGAGCTTCTTAGATTTCTATTCGATTTGTTGGATAGAATCTTGGGGCTCTTTTATTTTGGAAAATCAGATAAAAAATTCAAATAAAGAATGACGAGGTGAAGAAGATGAACAAATTTTTAAGAGTACTGTTTATAATACTATTGGTGGCGATGGGAGGCGCAATGATTTATCAAATTTTCTTTCCAGAGGTGATGGGAGCTCACTCGGGATACGGGGTTGCAGTTGGTTGGCAACGAGAAATTGGATTTTGGAATTTGGCGGTTTTAATCATTTTAGTCGCCGTTAATGTTAAGTATGATTGGTTTTACTTGAGAGTCGTTTTAGGAGCACTAATGGTAGGCGGATTAGGGATTGGTACGAATCATCTTCTTGCTTATTTGGAGGGAGCTACCTTTGTCGATCTCGTTGGGGCAATTGAAAATTATGTGCTTGTCATTGGTTGGATGATTGGGTGGAAATTGCAAGAAAAGGTTGAGACGAGTAGGGAGCATGAAAGAAAATAAAACCATATTTTAATGATTTTCTCATTTTTCGATTGACAATCCAAAAAAATAGGTCTAAAATACAAAACAACTTAAATACTTAAATTCATTGACAAAGAGAGTACAGAATTTTGGCGTCGAAAGCGAGATGAGGTAGAGTGGAAGCTCATCGGATTAGAAATTCTGGAAGCGCACTTTGTAGAAAAGATGGAGAAATTAGTATCCATCTTCGCAGGACATGCGTTATCAAGCAAAAGGATCGGGAAGCAATTCCCCGTCAAATTTAGAGTGGTACCACGACAGACATCGTCTCTTATGCGTTTAGCATAAGGGACGTTTTTATTTTATAAGGAGGTTTCAAATGAAGAAGATTATCGCAATGCTTATGTTACTAATAGGCTTACTGGCAGCATGTACCCAACAAACACCAACAGAAAATAGCACAGGATCGGCAGTGTTAGATAGAATTTATACGAAGAAGAAAATTGTTATCGGGACGACTGCTGACTATCCCCCTTTTGAATGGCATTATGTGAAAGATGGTAAAGATTCCGTAGTGGGAATTGATATCGATATTGCTAACGCTCTCGGGGAAGCTTTAGGAGTAGAAGTGGAAATTAGAGAAATGGAATTTAACTTTTTGATTGCAGCGATGAAAGCTGGAAAAGTAGATTTAGTTCTCGCTGGAATTACTCCTACTGAGGAGCGTAGTAAAGAAGTAGCGTTCTCTAATATTTACTATGATTCCCATATGGTCGCTGTTGTGAAGAAGACGGATGCGGATAAATATACAACAATCGATGCTTTCGATGGAGCAAATGTTGGAGCTCAAAAAGGAACTTCGCAAGAGGGAATCGTGAAGGATACATTAACGGGTGCCAATTTGACCTCTCAACCAAAGAATCCTACTTTGATTTTAGCACTTCAACAAGGAAAACTAGACGCCGTGATTATGGATAATATTGCGGCTGATGAATTTGTGAAAGCAAATAGTGACTTGACAGTGGCTTCTGTTGAGATTCCCAGTGAAGATGCGGGAACTGCGGCAGTCGCACAAAAAGGGAATGAAGTCTTCCTTAAAAAAGTTCAAGAGGTACTCGATGCATTGGAAGCCTCAGGGAAACTGAAAGAATCGATTATTCGCAATACGAATTTAATGTCTGAATAGAAAGAAGGAAAAAATATGGAATTAATCATCAAATATTGGCCTCTGTTTATAGAAGGGGCGACAACAACGATTTTGTTATCGTTTTTCTCAGTCGTAGTAGGGGTTGGCTGTGGGACTCTAATGGCTCTTGCTCGTTTGAGTTCTCATAAGGTTTTATCGAATGCTGCGAAAGTGTACATTGATATTATTCGTGGAACTCCTCTTTTGGTTCAACTGTACTTAGTCTATTTTGGACTAGCGACCGTTCTTGATTTAAATGATTTCTTATCTGGAGTCATCGCGGTATCTGTAAATACGACAGCTTATATAGCGGAGATTATTCGTAGTGGGATTCAATCAGTGGATAAAGGACAAATGGAAGCCGCTCGTTCGATGGGGATGCCGAAAGGAATGGCGATGCGCCAAATTATATTACCACAAGCGATGAAAAATATTTTGCCAGCCATCGGGAATGAATTTGCAACCTTAATTAAAGAAACCTCCATCGTCTCTTTAATCGGGATTCATGATTTAATGTACAGCTCGGATACGGTTCGTGGGGCAACCTTTACCGTATTTATTCCACTCTTAATGACGGCGTTCTTATACTTTGTCATGACAACGACGATAGCATTCTTTATGGACAAACTAGAAAGGAAGTTACAAGCCAGTGATTAGAACAGAAGAGATTAAAAAACAATACGGCGACAAGCAAGTCTTAAATGGGATTACAACTCATATCGAACAAGGAGAAGTGCTCGTAATTATCGGGCCTTCTGGGTCGGGAAAATCGACTTTCTTACGTTGCCTAAACTTATTAGAAGAGCCCACTAGCGGGAAGGTGTTCTTCAAAGATCAATGCATCAATGAAAAAGGGGTGGACCTTGATAGCGTACGCCAACACTTAGGAATGGTATTCCAGCATTTCAATTTATTCCCGCATTTAACCGTATTAGAAAATATCACGATTGGACCAATCCAACTGAAAAAAATCGACAAGGCGGTCGCAGAACAAAAAGCACATGAGCTTCTTGAGAAAATGGGCTTAGCCGATAAAGCAGATGTGTATCCGAACTCCTTATCTGGGGGACAAAAACAAAGAATCGCGATTGCACGTTCGCTTGCGATGGAACCAGATGTGCTCTTATTCGATGAGCCTACTTCAGCGCTAGACCCAGAGATGGTCGGTGAAGTACTCAACGTGATGAAGGAACTCGCAGCAGGCGGCATGACCATGGTTGTCGTAACGCACGAAATGGGATTTGCCCGTGAAGTAGGAACGCGTCTAATCTTCATGGACGGTGGTGTGATTGTAGAAGAAGGCCATCCAAAAGAGGTCCTAGAACATCCACAAATGGAACGGACACAATCGTTCTTATCGAAAGTATTAATCTAATAGAAGAGAAGTCTTATCTGCGATGATGTGGATAAGGCTTTTTTGTGGGTTGAAAAAAGGTAAACATTTTGCTAACATTATTACAACTTGTTAGTAAATTTTTTACGTTTTAGGAGATGAAAGAATGAATCCAAAGCAAAAAGAAATTCTGGAGTATTTAAAAAAGAATAATGGCATTCTATCATATCGTGAAGTAAAAGAAGCCGGGTTAAGCTACCGTACATATCGGAAAATGATTGAGCAACAGGTACTAGAACCTCTCGGAAATGGTTTGTATGGGATGGCAGATTGTTATATGGATGACTGGTATTTAGTACAATTAAGAAATCCAAAAGGCATATATGCACTTGATACGGCATTGTGGTTACATGGATTGTCTCTAACAGTGCCATTTGAGAAAACGATGATGTTTCCGTACGGAGTGAACACTTCGGTTATTAAACAATCACAAGAAGTGAAACCTGTTGTGACTCGAACAAATTTTGATGTGGGCATTGTAGAAATCGAACGTCAAAAAGGACAACGAATACGTATATATGAAATAGAAAGAACTTTAGTAGAGTGTTTACGTCCAGTATATAAAATGGATGTCCAATTGATTGCACAAGCGTTCAAAATATACTTCCAAAAGTACTCGGTAAACTATCAAAAATTGATGCATTATGCAAAGCTATTTAAAGTCACCGATAAAATTTATTCATATATCGAGGTGTTATCGTGAATTTCAAAAATGCTACTAGCTTTAAGAACAGAATAAAAAAGATTGCGCAGGAGAAGAATATTCCTGCGCAACAAGTTCAACAAAACTATTTAATAGAGGAAGTATTAAAACTGTTATCTAAAAGTCGTTATAAGAACTCATTTGTGATAAAGGGAGGATTTTTAATTGGTCAACTTTTAGGATTAGATAAAAGAACTACAATGGATTTAGATACCACTCTTAAAGGAAAAAAGTTAAGTGAACAGTCTTTGTTAGAAATCTTTTCCGAAATATTAGAGGAACAAGACGGCTTAGTGACTTTTACTTATAAAGTAGATTCTGTCGTTGCGATTCGAGCTGAGGATCAATACGGTGGATTTACACTAAAATTAGTAGCAACATATGAAACTTTAAAAGAGGTTGTTTATATAGATATAACAACGGGAGATAGTCTAACACCTAGCGAGATTAGCTATCGTTTCCCCTCACTGTTTAACGATGAGGAGTTATCGATACAAGCTTATAATATAGAAACAGTACTGGCCGAAAAAATAGAAACAGTAATTTCTAGAGCAGAGGCCTCTACTAGACCGCGTGATCGATACGATATTTATAATTTGTATCAATTAAGACAAAATGAATTGGATTTGGCAATTCTAAAAAGGGCAATACAGAATACTTTTGCAGCTAGAGAAAGTACAGAAATTTTGTTGAATTGGAGAGTTTCAATAAAAAAACTGAAAGAATCTGATTATCAAAAGGAAATGTGGAGAAGATACCAGAAAGGATTCCGATATGCCCGGGGATTAGCGTTTGAAGAACCAATCGAAACCATTGAAACGATTCTTACTCAGCTTTTTCATGACTAGTACATGATGCGTTCGTTTCACTCGAATCATTTTCAGAAAATAATCCTTGCAATGAATCTCGTGAGGTGCTACAATACAAAACGTAAGAATTACGATTTAAGAAAAGGGGACAGAAACTATCATGAAAAAAACGACCTTTATTGGATTTTTGATGTTGTTTTTACTTGTTGTGGCCGGATGCGCTACGAACAATTCAAACACTTCAAGTACTCAAACTAAACAAGGAAAACTAAAAATTTCAACAACGTTTTATCCAATCTATGACTTTACAAAAAATATTGTTGGGGATGAAGCAGACGTATCTCTAGTGATTGGAGCAGGGGTGGAACCTCATGATTACGAGCCTTCTGCCAAAGAAATTGCGAAAATGAGTGAAGCGGATGCCCTAGTTTATGACAGTGAATATATGGAAACATGGATTCCTACCGTATTAAAGACACTCTCTGATAGTAAAGTAAAACCAATTAGTGCAACAAAAGATATGGTATTACTACCAGGTGGAGAGGAAGAAGAACATGATCATGACCATTCGGAAGAAGGCCATAGTCATGAATATGATCCGCATGTGTGGTTATCTCCAGAACGCGCGATTAAAATGGTTCAAACTATTACAAAACAATTAGTCGAAGCTTTCCCAGATCGTAAAGAAGTATTTGAAAAGAATGCCAATGCGTATATTGAAAAATTAACAGCATTGCATAATGACTACACAAATGCATTTAAAGATGCGAAACAAAAGAATTTTGTGACACAACATACGGCGTTCCGTTATTTAGCATTAGATTACAATCTAAACCAAGTCGGAATTACAGGAATTTCGCCTGAAGCTGAACCAAGTGCTTCACGCCTTGCAGAATTAACAAAATATGTAAAAGAAAATGACATTAAAGTAATTTACTTCGAAGAGAATGCATCTGAGAAAATTGCGAAAACATTAGCCGATGAAACAGGTGTTGAGCTTGCGGTCTTAAATCCAATTGAGTCTCTTACGAAAGAGCAAATGGATAAAGGAGAAGACTATATTTCAGTAATGCGCGAAAATCTTACAGCATTGAAGAAAACAACAGATCAACCAGGAAAAGACATCCAACCTGAAAAAACAACAGATAACAAGACGGTTCATAATGGATACTTTGAAGATAGTGCCGTGAAAGATCGTACATTATCGGATTATGCAGGGGAATGGCAATCTGTCTATCCTTATTTAGTTGATGGAACTTTAGATCAAGTCTTTGATTATAAAGCAAAATTGAAAAAGACAATGACGAAAGAAGAATACAAAGACTACTATACTAAGGGATATAAATCAGATATCACGAATATCAATATCACTGATAAAACAATGGAATTCAAAAAAGAAGACGGAACAACGGTCAAAGCTGAATATAAATATGTAGGCTATAAGATTCTTACTTATAAAAAAGGAAATCGTGGAGTTCGTTTCTTATTTGAAGCAGTAACACCAGTGGAAGGTGCACCAAAATACGTTCAGTTTAGTGACCATAACATCGCTCCAGTAAAAGCTGAGCACTTCCACATCTTCATGGGAAATGAAAGCCAAGAAAAACTTTTAGAAGAAATGGATAACTGGCCAACATACTACCCAACAAAACTAAGCGGATTAGAAATCGCACAAGAAATGCTAGCTCATTAAAAATAGGATACGAAGAAAAGCGGTAAGAAACGAATCACTGGAGACAAACAACGTAAAGGACTCGGGACGAGTCGTGCAAAATCCTTCACAGTGTGAAGGATTTGGGTGTGGGCATTGCAATGAATGTTGAAATGTAATTATATAAGACATTACGATATTATGTTCTAGCAGAATAATCTCGTAATTTCGAGAGCATCTTGTTCAACTACAGGATTCACGGGTGAGTGGTCGCACCCAGCTTAACTTCATCAAAACCAAAAGGGATTCGCATGTCGAATCCCTTTTGGTTTATACAGACGGTCTACTATTTTCCTGCTCAATGATTTAGTATAATATGATTGAAAATAATAGAAGTAACAAATCCAGTGATAGTTTGTACAAAAAATATAGGGTATGTTTAAAAAGAAAGGTTTAGAATAATGTTGAAGGAGGAATGAAGATGAATATGATGCATTCTTTTAATCGAACCATTGATTATCTTGAGACCGTTCTAGAAGAAGATATTGATGAAAAGAGAATTTTAACCTTATCGGGATACTCTTATCCAATGTTTAGCCGGCTATTTTCAATCCTAACGCAGACCACGCTCTCTGATTATCTTAGAAGTAGGAGATTAACAGAAGCTGCGATTGTGTTACGAGATTCTAATGAAAAAATTATAGATATTGCATTTAGATTTGGTTATGAAACTTCAGACTCATTTGGAGCGGCATTCAAAAATTTTCATGGATTTTCTCCTTCAGAAGTACGACATGGGAAACCATTCAAAATTGTTTCACGATTGCAATTGGCATTGAGTGTCAAAGGAGGAAGAAGTATGAATATCAAAATAGAAAACAAAAAAGCCTTTACGGTGGCAGGTCTGAATAAACAAAACATCAATTCGTCGCTTTGCCCAAGTGTATGGGGAGAGTTCTATTCAAGATACTCTCATGAACAATTAGCTAAGATTGGAACTGGAGAGAGTGTAGGGATGTGTCATGATGTTCAAGATCCAAGCGAGATTAATTATTTAGCGGGATATGTGATTACAGATTCAAAAAAAGCAGAGGAGCTTGGTCTCGACATTATTGAGGTTCCAGAAGCAGAGTATGCGATTATTGAACTAACAGGTCCGGTTCCAGAGTGTATTCATCAAGGATGGAAATACGCAATGGAGGTCTTTATGCCAGAGCACGGTTATATGCATTCAGGAGCTCCGGACTTTGAATATTATTATGAAGGAGATATGGCGAGTCCTGATTATAAAATGGAATTGTGGATTCCGATTGTAAGAGCTTAAAATGAATAAAAAGAAAAATCAAAATTAACTTTTAAGTTAATTTTGATTTTTTTATTTTCTATAAAATTATCATATATGATAATTGGGCTCTTTATCTCCCCTAATAAATATCTGCCAAAATAGCAATCTTAAGCTAAATAAAACTTCTAAAAAAATCTGTTTTTTTCAGGTCCTTTCGGTTGACTATTACTAAACTTAATGTATAATACTCTTTGTGTTAGTAAACAATTAGTTTAAAAGGAGAAGACAATGGAAATCGGACATCAACTGCGTGCCTTGCGAATTCAAAAGGGTTTAACGCAAGAAGAATTAGCGGAGAGAACAGATTTGTCAAAGGGATACATTTCGCAATTAGAAAATGATTTGAGCTCGCCATCCATGGATACATTCTTCGATATATTAGAAGTATTAGGATGCCCTGCTGCAGATTTTTTTGATGAAGGTCCTGAAGAAGCCCTCACGATTTACCGTGAGGAAGATATGACGATGATGGAAGATGCTAAACACCATACAACGGTCACATGGCTCAACCCAGATTCGAATGAGCATGAGATGGAACCCGTGATTCTGGAGTTTCAAGTTGGGGGAGCGTATAAAACATTCCAACCGTCACTGTCAGAGACATTTGGGTATGTACTTGAAGGTTCCATTCAAGTCAAAGTCGGAAAACAAGTCGAAATAGTTTCTAAGGGAGAATCGTTCTATTTCGAGGCAAAAGCCAAACATCAAATTAGTAATGCCGGTAAAACGACTTCTAAAGTGTTAGTCGTGGCAACAGATTCCTATTTATAATAAAGAAAGTTAGGTGCTAGCAATGTCAAACAACACCATTATCTCATTTGAGAATGTGAACAAATTTTATGAGGATACTCACGTATTAAAAAATATTAATTTCGAAATCGAAAAAGGAAAATTCTATACATTACTAGGGCCTTCAGGATGCGGTAAAACAACAATTTTACGTATCATTGCTGGATTTACAGATGTATCAAACGGAAAAGTAACTTTAAACGGCGAGGACGTTACAAAACTTCCACCAAACAAACGTAAAGTTAATACCGTTTTCCAAGACTACGCATTATTCCCACATATGAATGTGTTCGAAAATATCGCGTTTGGATTACGCTTAAAGAAAACACCAGAAAACATCATTAAAGAAAAAGTGGCAGACGCTTTAAAAATGGTTCAATTATCGGGCTATGAAAACCGTGAAATCTCACAAATGTCTGGTGGACAACAACAACGTGTAGCCATTGCGCGTGCGCTTGTTAATGAACCAGAAGTACTTCTACTTGATGAGCCATTATCAGCGCTAGACTTAAAACTTCGTACAGACATGCAATATGAACTTCGTGAATTACAACAACGTTTAGGAATCACATTTATCTTCGTAACGCATGACCAAGAAGAAGCGTTGGCGATGAGTGATGAAATCTTCGTAATGAGTAAAGGGGAAGTCATTCAATCAGGAACACCAGTCGATATTTACGATGAGCCAATCAACCGCTTCGTTGCGGACTTCATCGGTGAAAGTAATATCGTTGATGGGGTCATGAAGGAAGACTACCTTGTAGAATTTGTTGGAAAAGAATTCGAGTGTGCCGATGCCGGAATGCGTCCAAATGAAAAAGTTGAAATCGTGATTCGTCCAGAAGATTTAGCGTTAACAACAATTGAAAAAGGGAAATTAACGGTTGAAGTAGATACTCAATTATTCCGCGGGGTTCACTACGAAATCATCTGTTATGACGAAAATGGCAATGAATGGATGATTCACTCTACTCGTAAAGCAGAAGTAGGATCTAAAGTGGGCTTATACTTCGAACCACAAGACATCCACGTAATGCGTTTTGGAGAAAGTGAAGAAGACTTCGATGCTCGTCTAGAAAGCTACGAAGACGAGGTAGAAGAAAATGACTAAACAATCCCGTTTCTTATTTTCCATTCCATACTTTATTTGGTTGTTATTATTCGTAGTAACACCACTTGGAATGATTTTTTATAAATCATTTTTCGACATCAATGGACAAGTAACGCTTGGAAACTACACGAACTATTTTGCATCAGGGAACTATTTAGAAATGACGTTCAACTCAGTGTGGTATGCATTTCTAGTCACTCTAGTGACATTGCTAATTAGCTATCCAACAGCGCTTTTCCTTAGTCGTACAAAACATAAACAATTATGGCTCTTATTAATTATTTTGCCAACATGGGTGAACCTCTTATTAAAAGCCTATGCATTTATTGGAATCTTTAGTCAAACAGGAACGGTTAACCAATTCCTTTCCTTATTTGGAATTGCACCACAAGAGTTCTTGTTTACAGACTTCAGTTTCTTAACGGTAGCAGCGTATATCGAGTTACCATTTATGATTTTGCCAATCTTCAACTCTATTGAAGAATTGCCAGGTTCTCTGATTGCGGCAAGCCGTGACTTAGGAGCGACGAAATGGGATACTTTCAGACGTGTGATTTTCCCATTAACAATGAATGGGGTTCGAAGTGGTGTACAAGCGGTATTTATCCCATCACTTTCACTCTTCATGTTGACTCGTTTAATTGGAGGAAACCGCGTGATTACACTGGGTACAGCCGTTGAGCAACACTTCCTCGTAACGCAAAACTGGGGTATGGGTTCAACCATCGGCGTGGTATTAATCGTAGCGATGATTATTTTAATGTTTGTGACAAGAGATCGTAAAAAAGGAGGCGTATCTGAATGAAATTAGAAAATAATAACAAGTGGAGTAATCTCTACTTAGTGTTTGTATTTGTCGTCTTATATGCGCCTATTTTTTACTTGATTTTTTACTCCTTTAACAGTGCTGGAAGCATGAATGGTTTTGAAGAGTTTACTTTCAAGCATTATGAAGCAGTTCTAGCGGATACGCGTTTAATCGGGATTGTGCTGGATACACTGATTCTTGCGCTATTATCATCACTTATTGCGACAGTGATTGGGACACTTGGAGCCATCATGATCCATTACATCCGTTCAAACCGTCGTAAGCAAGTACTATTAGGATTTAACAATATTTTGATGGTATCGCCAGACGTTATCATCGGAGCAAGTTTATTGATTCTATTCACAGTTGTAGGATTTAAACTCGGATTTATGTCTGTATTACTTGCACATATCGCCTTTAACATTCCAATTGTCGTGTTAATGGTTTTACCAAAATTATCTGAAATGAATCCATCAATGATTACAGCGGCTCGTGACTTAGGGGCAACCAGTTCTCAAGTGTTAACACGCATCGTATTGCCATCGATCACACCAGGAATTTTGAGTGGATTCTTTATGGCCTTCACGTATTCGCTAGATGACTTTGCAGTGACATTCTTCGTAACGGGGAATGGATTCTCAACAATTGCCGTTGAAATCTACTCACGCGCACGTCAAGGGATTAGTTTAGAAATCAATGCTTTAAGTACATTGATGTTCCTATTCTCCTTATCTCTAGTAATTGGCTATTACTTCATTCAGAAGTTCCAACAAAAACGATTAAATGGGAAGAATGCAGAGAGTGACTTATTGAAAGGAGTCACATTATGAAGCGACTAACGATCTTAATCGGAGCGATTTTAGTTTCTTGTCTTGTGCTGTTTGGAGTTCGTAAAAACTTTGAAACTGCGACAGCTGGAAGCCCAGAAACGATTATCGTTTATAACTGGGGAGATTATATTGATCCAGAATTGATTGCTCAATTCGAAGAGGAAACAGGATATAAAGTTATCTATGAAACCTTTGATTCGAACGAAGCCATGTTAACCAAGATTAAGCAAGGTGGAACAAATTATGATGTCGCTATTCCAAGTGAATATACGATTCATAAAATGGTCCAAGAGAATCTATTAGAGAAATTAGATTATTCGAAAATCAAAGGCATCGAACATATTGATCCACGTTTCCTTCATCAGTCTTTTGACCCTGATAATACGTATAGTATTCCTTATTTCTGGGGAACTCTAGGGATTGTATACAATAAAAATGTCTATCCAGAAGGAACCATTAGTGAGTGGAGAGATTTATGGAAGGAAGAATTTAAAGATTCGATTTTATTCATTGACGGCGCTCGTGAAATGATGGGAATCGCACTTCAAACACAAGGGTACTCTTTAAACGAAAAAGATGAAACCATTGTGAAAGAGGCAGGTAAGTTCTTGAAGACTTTAATGCCAAATGCGAAAGCCATTATTGCGGATGAAATGAAGACATATATGATTCAAGAAGAAGCAAATATTGCGGTGACGTTCTCAGGAGAGGCATCCAAAATGATGAGCGAAAACGAAAACCTCGCCTACGTAGTTCCAAGCGAAGGAACGAATTTATGGTTTGATAATATTGTCATTCCAAAAACAGTGGGTAATAAGGAAGGCGCCTATGCGTTTATCAACTTCATGTTGCGTCCCGAGGTGGCGGCTCAAAATGCGAAATATGTAGGATATGCCACTCCAAATAAAGATGCGCTAGCATTATTGCCGGAAGATATTACTTCGGATGAGAGTTTTTATCCAACAGAAGAGGCGATGAGTAAGATGGAGGTTTACGAAAATTTAGGAACCGACCTATTAGGCCTTTACAACGATCTCTTCTTAGAAGCAAAAATCTTTAGAAACTAAGAAAAGTCGAGACACGCTCTCGACTTTTTTTGTGCAAAAAAATGAATAAAGGAACTTCGTTCCTTTGAAATTCGGGCGCAGGAATAAAAGAAGAGAAATTGGAATAGAGTTCAATTCGCCTTGAAATCCAACGGATTTCTTCATAGTAGTGATAGTGGCTGTACCGTGTTGAGCCTATGGTCTCAACGACTACCGAGCTTCAAAGTGACTCTAGGAAATAAATTTCCAGAGTCCCTAATTCACATCGGTTACAACCGCCACTATTCCTACTATAGAATCCGTGGATTTTAGGCTCATTGAGCTTATTGATATATTACTTTTCCTTTAATTTGCCGAATTTCCAAGTAACGAAGAATTTTTGAAAAAGGGAGAGTGTGCGGACTTTTAGAGTTCTGCTTCTCAAAAGAGGTGTTGGAAAGGCTAATAGGTCTTAAGGACGGCTAGGGGAAGTGTAGTGCGCTTGGGCAGTTAAAGAAATGGGGGGAAGTGCTGGGAAGGGTGCTAGGATAATGATTGTGCCAAAAAAAGTCCTCGTCCATTGGACGAGGGCTTAGCTTAGTTTGTGTAATAAAGATTGGTTCCGGCGAATTTAGGTTCGCAAGTAACCATAACTCCGAGGTTTCGGAAGGTTTCTTCGTCAGCTTTTTGCAAGATGACCGTGCTATGTGCTTGCAAGTTGCGTAAGTTTTGTAATTGGTTTTTCGCTGCTTCTGCAGCAGGGTTAGTTACAGCAGAAATGCTTAATGCAATGAGAACTTCCTTACTGTCTAAAGAACGGCGTTGATGTTTGAGGATGTCTTGTCCTAGTTGCCCGATGGCGTTTAAAATCACTGGAGGTAGGAGATGGATAGAGTCTCCGATTTCTGCAAGCTCTTTGATGCAGTTGAGTAAGCAAGCAGCGCTAGCGGTCATTGTGTCTGTTTGTCTACCTGTAATAATTTTTCCAGTTGGTAATTGGAGTGAAACGACAGGAGCGTTGACTCCTTTCTCTTTTTCGAGGGCAACAGCTACGACTGGTCGATCCTTTGCAGAAAGTCCACATTCTTCCATAATATATTTACCACGCTGAGCCGCTTCTAAAGTTCCAATGCCACGTTTGTAGTCGCATTGACCGGCATAGTAACGGCGAATGATTTCTTGATTAGAAGCTTCGCGAACAACTTCGTCATCAGTGATCGCAAATCCAACGCGGTTCACACCCATATCTGTTGGAGAGTTGTAAGGGATTGGAGCGTCACCATAAATCTTCGTCAAAATACGACGTAATAGAGGGAATGCTTCAATATCTCGGTTGTAGTTCACCGTTGTTTCTCCGTAATGCGCAAGGTGGAAAGTGTCAATCATATTAACATCTTCTAAGTCGGCAGTAGCTGCTTCATACGCTACGTTAACAGGGTGGTTGAGCGGTAAATTCCATACAGGGAAGGTTTCAAATTTAGAGTATCCTGCACGGCGACCGCGTTTGGTTTCGTGATAAAGCTGGCTTAAGCAAGTTGCTAGTTTTCCACTGTTAGCACCAGGAGCTGTTACGACAACAAGAGGACGTGTTGTTTCGATAAATTCATTTGCACCATATCCTGCGTCACTCACGATGGTTTCCACGTCCATTGGATACCCTTCTGTGTAGCCATGCGTATACACTTTGATACCACGACGCTCGAGGGAATTTTTAAATTGAGTAGCGGCAGGTTGCCCTGTGTATCGTGTGATGAGGACACTATTGATTTTGAGGTCCCAATAGTGTAGGTCGTCCATTAAGCGGAGAACATCTTGATCATAAGTGATTCCAAGGTCACCGCGAATTTTGTTTTGTTCAATATCACCAGCGTATACACAGATGATAATCTCTGCTTTATCTCTTAGGCGGTGGAGTAATTTGATTTTTCCGTCTGGGTCAAATCCAGGTAATACTCGCATTGCATGGAAATCACCAATTAGTTTGCCACCGAATTCCAAATATAATTTGTCATAGGCATTCACCCGTTGAAGAATGAACTGACTTTGTTCTTCTAGATATTTCTCACTATCAAATCCTAATTTCATACGACAACCCCCTTCAATTCATTTCAGTAGTATAGCATAAAAAGGAGGGGGAATTCTATACAAAATCAGCAAAAAAAGCCTATAGGAAAAAGAGTTGCAAGAGGTATAAGGGCAGAGTAAAATAGTATTGGACTCACTCAAATTAATGGAGGACGATTCAATGAAAAATATGATGAATTATGTACAAGAGTTTGGAAAGGACACGTTTGATGAGAGACCTTTCTCTGAAATTGACGCCCTTGTCTTAACGGAATTAGGATATTCACCTCTAGAAGAGATCGTTTCTTCAGATATGAGTGGAAAAGAATTTTCAACAGTTGAAGAAATTGCTCACCATATGGGAGAAAATGCGGAACGATTATTAAGAGATAATCCGATGATGATTACGCAAGAAAGAGTCGATTTAACGCAGGAAATTGGAAAAGCGAAACGATATCAATCCCTTAAGTTCTTCGGGATGAAGAGCGAAGTGGACTCAGATATTACTAAACAATTCGCCGCATTGACAGTGGAAATAAATCCCAACATGCGAATCGTGATTTACCGCGGAACAGATGAAACGCTGATTGGTTGGAAAGAAGACTTTATGATGACGTATTCTCCAGTGATTCCAGCGCACAAAGATGCCAAGGAATATTTGGAGCAACAGGCGAAGTTGTTCGATGGGGAAATCATCCTGTCAGGACATTCAAAAGGAGGAAATCTAGCCTTATATGCTGCCTCTACCCAAGAGAAAGAAGTTCAATCAAGATTGGGGAAAATCTTCTGTTTTGATTCTCCAGGATTACACCGTTCGATTTTAGAAACGGAAGGCTATCGCGCAGTGGTTCCGTTAGCGATGCGTTACATTCCTCAAGATGCGTTGGTTGGATTGCTTTTGGAATCTGAAATTCCTTATGTCATAGTCAAAAGTAATGCCTTTGCTGCTCTCCAGCATAGCGCTTTGACATGGGAAATTGAAAATGGACAATTTGTGACGATGGATCATTTGACGAAAAACAGCCAATTAAATGACCAAACGTTTAAAAAATGGACTGAAGAAGTGAGTGATGAAGAACTAGAACTGTTCTGGGACGTGTTCTTCGAGCTTCTTTTTACGATTGGTTTGGATACGATTAATGATGTGTTTGGCAAATTTATGCATTATGTTCAGGAGTTCTTCAAAGCTGCGGGGCAAATGGATGAAGAAAAACGTGAACTACTCACTCGAGTAGCCTTGCTTTTACTACAGACTCGCTTCGATATATGGAGAGCTTCCATTAGTTTTGCGGATACATTTAACATCGAATTTCCGAGCTGGGATGATATTTTAACGAGCATTCATTGGAAAAAAGAAGGAATTTCGATTACATATCAGGCAAGCCAGGAGAATGAAGAGATTCGAGAATACTATCAACACCGACACGAACAAAAGAAACACGAAGAGAAATAAATTAAGTTATAGGATTACTTCGAATCTTCACGGATATCTTTATAATAGCTGTAACGTTGCACCGGTTCGAGCCGAAGTCTCTCACCTTTAAATACTCAAAAAGGAAGTAAGACCAAAGACAAAACATGACTCACAGTGTGAGTCATGTTTGCTTTGTAGTCTTACCCCCGCAAGGCTGATTAGAATTAAGCGAATCACAAGTGATGAAGCTTGATTCAATCAGCTACTGCGTCTAACTTTATAAAGTGTTTTAACTACGGAATAAACTCCTACGCCCTTTTAGCACAGTGGTTGAATGGAATGAGTTTAGCTGTAAACAGCTATCTCATTCCTATTCAACTTTGTAGGGGAAAGAAAACAAAATGCCCTAGATGCAATTGAATCTAGGGCATTTCTGTCTTTCTCCCTCGTTTTAATGCGGATTTACGTTACTGCTATTATAGAATACGTCAGGTTCTTCGTAATCTTTATATTGATTTCTTTCTTCGTACTTTCGATAGTTAAAAAGAAAAAAGAGAGTTGCCCGAAATTCACTTATAAGTGAATTTTGGACAACTCTCATTTTTTCTATTATTGTTCGCGTTCAATTGCGATGGCAACGCCCATTCCGCCGCCCACACAAAGTGAAGCAACGCCGAGTTTACCGTCTAGTTGTTCGAGAGCATTAATCAGTGTGACAACGATACGTGTGCCAGAAGCACCGATTGGATGTCCTAGTGCAATGGCACCACCGAATGGATTTACTTTTTCATTTGGGATTTTCAAGTCTTTAATAACGGCCATACTTTGTGCCGCAAAGGCTTCATTCAGTTCGAAGATATCCACTTTTTCAAGCGGGATGCGGATGCGTGCTACTAATTTTTCAATCGCTGGAACAGGTCCAATCCCCATGATTGCAGGATCTACACCTGCTTCTGCATATCCTTTTAGAGTTGCTAGAATAGGTAGATTCAATTCTTTGGCATATTCGCGAGTTGTCATAATGACACAAGCAGCTCCATCATTGATTCCTGAAGAGTTTCCAGCAGTAACCACTCCGTCTTTTTTGAAGGCAGGTTTTAATCCGGAAAGACTTTCCAGTGTTGTGTTTGCACGGATGAATTCATCGCTAGCTTTGAAATCGTCAGATTTTGTTTTACGATTGAAGACAGCGACGGGGGTGATTTCTTTCTCGAAACGTCCTTCTTCTTGTGCTTTAGCAGCTTTTTGTTGAGAAGAAAGGGCAAAAACATCGAGTTCTTCGCGTGTAAATCCGTATTTTTCAACGATATTTTCTGCGGTAATGCCCATTGCATCCGTTGAATAGGCGTCTGTTAACCCATCATTAAATAATGAATCGACTAAAGTAACTGGTCCGTTTTTTGGAGCAAAGCGTTGTTGTAATAAATGAGGTGCTAAACTCATATTTTCCATACCGCCGGCTAAGACAATTTTAGCATCTCCTAGTCGAAGGGATTGTGCTGCAAGAATAATGGCTTTTAATCCAGAACCACAAACTTCATTGACCGTTAAGGCTGTACTAGAATGGAGTAGACCGGCTTTTAATCCTACTTGTCGAGCAGGGTTCTGACCAAGTCCAGCTTGTAAAACATTTCCGAAAATTACTGTATCAATTTGGTCGGGAGATAATTTGGCTTTTTCGATCGCGGATTTTGCTACCGCTGTTCCTAATTCAATCGCAGAGGTTGTAGCAAATTGTCCTCCGAATTTACCAATGGCAGTCCGTGTGGCGCTGACAATGACAATATCATTTCCGTTCATATCTTTGATTCCTTTCTATAGTAGATTCACTTTCATCTCCACTATTTTATAAGATTTTGCTTCTAAAACCTAATTTTTAATCGTTCTAAATAGTAAAGAATTGTTTAAATTATAGAACAAATAGTAAATTCAATTGTCCAGACGGCAATTTTTTGCTAGTATAGTTGTTGCTAAGAAAGAACAAGAAGCCCAACATGTGGTTAGGGCTTTTTCGTAAAGGAGAACAACAATGAATATAGGAATAGATAAGATTGGCTTTTTTGTGCCACCGACTGCACTAGATATGGAAACATTGGCAGTTGCTCGTGGAGTAGAGCCAGCTAAATACACGATTGGCATTGGACAGTCTACAATGGCAGTAGCTCCAGTCACACAAGACATCGTGACTTTAGCCGCAAATGCAGCTTTATCGATTATTGATGATGCTGACCGCGAATCTATTGATATGATTTTATTTGGAACAGAAACAGGAATTGATCAATCGAAATCAGCTGCAGTTTATATGCAACGGATGTTAGGGTTATCTAACCGTGTTCGAAGCGTAGAATTAAAACACGCATGTTATGGGGCAACAGCAGCCCTTCAATTAGCAAAAGGGCATATCGCATTAAACCCTTCATCAAAAGTATTGGTCATTGCTAGTGATATCGCTAAATATGGATTGAATTCAGGTGGAGAACCTACTCAAGGAGCTGGTGCGGTAGCCATGGTTGTTTCTGAGTCGCCACGTTTATTAGTTTTAGACAATGAAACAAGCTTATTTACGGATGACGTAATGGACTTTTGGAGACCGAACTATGAAGCCTATCCATTAGTAGATGGTCAATTTTCAAATGAACAGTACATCCGTTTCTTCTCTGAAGTGTGGAAGAACTATCAAGAAAAGACTCATTGCGAGTTTTCGGACTTCGAGGCCATTTGCTTCCACTTACCGTATACGAAGATGGGGATGAAAGCTTTCAAACCGTTCTTAGAAGAAATGAGCGAAGAAGAAAGAGAACGTTTCACGGCAAGATACCAAGAAGCGTCTATTTATAACCGTCATGTCGGAAATATTTATACAGGATCATTATTCCTAAGTTTTATTTCGCTATTAGAAAACAGTTCTGTGCTAGTAGCTGGAGACCGCATCGGATTCTTTAGCTATGGTTCAGGAGCAGTTGGGGAATTCTTTGCTGGGGAATTAGTTGAAGGATTCGAAAATCAATTGCATATTGCGGAAAATAAGGCTTTGCTTGAAAACCGTAAAATGTTAACTGTTGAAGAATACGAAGAAATCTTTATGGAAGTTGTCGATTCTAGCGGTGAACAAACTTTCACACGTGAAGACAATAGCCCAGTGACACTCACAGGAGTAAAAAATCACGAAAGACAATATACTATAAAATAATCAAACAACCGACCGTAGCCTCCAAGGTTACGGTTTTTTTATTGAGTGCAAGACTGCAAAAATAAAAGGGTCTTCGGAATATATAGTGGAATTACTTTCTTAATAGTTTAAAAACAACTGGTGTTTAAATCGGATTTTCTGGTGGGATGTTAGGATAATCAATAGTATTATATAAAAGTATCAATCACATACGAGTGATACTTTGGGAAAAAATAAAATAGTCCAATTTACTTGACCGTGTACTATGGTACATGGTTTATAATATTCAGGGGGTGAAATAAGATGATTTATCGCATTAGTGAGTTTGCAGATAAATGTGGAGTTAATAAAGAAACGATCAGATATTACGAGCGAAAAGATTTATTACAAGAACCTCACCGAACGGAAGCTGGTTATCGGATATATTCATATGATGACGTTAAGCGTGTTGGGTTTATTAAACGAATACAGGAACTTGGTTTCTCTTTAAGCGAGATTTATAAATTACTTGGTGTTGTAGATAAAGATGAAGTTCGTTGTCAAGATATGTTCGAATTTGTTTCTAAAAAACAAAAGGAAGTGCAAAAACAAATAGAGGATTTAAAACGAATTGAAACTATGTTAGACGACTTAAAACAACGATGTCCAGATGAAAAGAAATTACATTCGTGTCCAATAATAGAAACATTAACATGAGAGATTAATTAACGAAAGGAGCTTTTTTTATGAATAAATTTAAGGTAAACATTTCAGGAATGACTTGTACGGGTTGTGAAAAACACGTAGAATCAGCACTTGAAAAGATAGGTGCTAAAAATATTGAGTCTAGTTATCGTCGTGGTGAAGCAGTATTTGAACTGCCCGATGATATTGAGGTTGAAAGTGCAATAAAGGCGATTGATGAAGCAAATTACCAAGCCGGAGAAATTGAAGAAGTATCATCACTAGAAAACGTGGCGTTAATTAATGAAGACAATTATGACCTTCTTATTATTGGTTCTGGTGCTGCTGCCTTTTCTTCGGCAATTAAAGCTATAGAATACGGTGCAAAAGTTGGAATGATTGAGCGTGGAACGGTTGGGGGAACCTGTGTGAATATTGGCTGTGTTCCGTCAAAAACTCTTCTTAGGGCAGGGGAAATCAATCATTTATCAAAAGACAATCCGTTTATAGGTTTACAAACATCCGCTGGAGAAGTGGATTTAGCTAGTTTAATCACGCAAAAGGATAAATTGGTGAGCGAACTTCGGAATCAAAAATATATGGATTTAATTGATGAATATAATTTTGATTTAATTAAAGGTGAAGCAAAATTCGTTGATGCTAGTACGGTTGAGGTCAATGGGACAAAGTTATCTGCAAAACGCTTTTTAATTGCAACAGGTGCATCGCCTTCGTTGCCCCAAATTTCAGGACTTGAAAAAATGGACTATTTAACTAGTACAACACTTCTTGAGTTAAAGAAAATACCAAAACGATTAACTGTAATTGGTTCAGGATACATTGGAATGGAGCTTGGACAACTATTTCATCATTTAGGTTCAGAAATAACGCTTATGCAAAGAAGTGAGCGACTTTTAAAGGAGTATGATCCTGAGATTTCAGAGTCAGTTGAAAAAGCGTTAATTGAACAGGGTATAAACCTTGTCAAAGGGGCAACTTTTGAGCGTGTTGAACAAAGTGGAGAGATAAAAAGGGTTTACGTAACAGTAAATGGCAGTAGAGAAGTCATTGAATCAGATCAGTTACTTGTTGCCACTGGAAGAAAACCAAATACGGATTCTTTAAATTTAAGTGCAGCAGGTGTTGAAACTGGAAAAAATAATGAAATCCTGATCAATGATTTTGGTCAAACAAGTAATGAAAAGATTTATGCAGCAGGAGATGTGACTTTAGGACCACAATTTGTATATGTAGCAGCCTATGAAGGTGGAATTATTACTGATAATGCTATTGGTGGATTAAACAAAAAAATAGATTTATCGGTAGTTCCTGCTGTTACGTTTACGAATCCGACGGTTGCAACGGTTGGTTTAACAGAAGAACAAGCAAAAGAGAAAGGGTATAATGTGAAGACATCTGTATTACCTTTAGATGCTGTTACAAGAGCAATTGTAAACCGTGAAACAACCGGTGTATTTAAACTAGTAGCAGATGCAGAAACACTAAAAGTATTAGGGGTTCATATTGTATCTGAAAATGCAGGAGATGTCATCTATGCAGCATCATTAGCTGTTAAATTTGGCTTAACGATAGAAGATTTAACAGAAACCCTAGCACCATATTTAACAATGGCTGAAGGGCTAAAATTAGTTGCACTTACGTTCGATAAAGATATTTCGAAATTATCTTGTTGTGCAGGCTAAGGGAACTTTTTTACAACTCCCTATTCAAGTGAACCAGCTAATGCTTTAAGGGATTTTCTAAGTGCATTTGTGGTCACAAAAATAATTTAACACTGATGATTTCGACATCAAATCTATAATTGATACCTTAACACCGCAGAGTAATAAAGGATGAATAATATGTCAGACTTATTATCCCTACCAGACATTAAAACAATAGAACCGCCACAAGAAAATGAAACCGATATGATGTTTAAAGTTGAAGCAGTCGGACCACCTGAACGTTGTCCTGAATGTGGTTTTGACAAGTTGTACAAACACAGTTCAAGAAATCAACTAATTATGGATTTGCCCATTCGTTTAAAGCGAGTGGGCTTACAATTGAACCGTAGACGATACAAGTGTCGTGAATGCGGATCTACCTTCTGGGAACGCCTAATATCTGTAGATGAAAAGCGTAGTATGACCAAAAGGCTTTTAAAGTCCATTCAAGAGCAATCCATGTCTAAGACCTTTGTAGAAGTCGCAGAAAGCGTTGGTGTTGACGAGAAAACCATTAGGAACGTTTTTAAGGACTATGTGGCACTCAAAGAACGTGAATACCAGTTTGAAACTCCTAAGTGGCTTGGGATAGACGAGATACATATTATCCGTAGACCTCGGCTTGTATTGACTAATATTGAACGCAGGACTATTTATGACATCAAGCCTAACCGTAACAAGGAAACAGTCATCCAACGTCTTTCAGAAATCAGTGACAGGACTTACATTGAGTACGTCACAATGGATATGTGGAAGCCCTACAAAGACGCAGTGAACACTATCCTTCCACAAGCTAAAGTTGTCGTAGATAAGTTTCATGTAGTTAGAATGGCTAATCAAGCCTTAGATAACGTCAGAAAGTCTTTGAAAGCCCATATGAGCCAAAAAGAAAGACGTACCCTTATGCGTGAAAGGTTTATCCTTCTAAAGCGTAAACACGATCTAAATGAACGTGAATCATTCCTCTTAGATACTTGGTTAGGTAATCTTCCTGCTTTAAAAGAAGCCTATGAACTCAAAGAAGAGTTTTACTGGATATGGGATACTCCTGATCCAGATGAAGGTCATCTTAGTTATAGTCAATGGAGACACCGTTGTATGTCCAGCAACTCTAAAGACGCATATAAAGACCTCGTGAGAGCCGTAGACAACTGGCATGTTGAAATATTCAACTACTTTGATAAAAGGCTCACTAATGCTTATACGGAGTCAATTAACAGCATTATTAGGCAGGTAGAGCGAATGGGTAGAGGTTACTCGTTTGATGCCTTACGAGCCAAAATCCTTTTCAATGAGAAGCTCCATAAAAAGCGTAAGCCACGATTTAATTCAAGTGCTTTCAATAAAGCTATGTTATACGATACTTTCAATTGGTATGAAGTGAATGATCACGACATTACAGACAACTTAGGTGTCGATTTTTCCACACTTATTAAGAATTTGGAGAAGGGTGATTTATAAGCCCTTTTCCACAATAAAATCCGAATACCCAAATAAAAATGTAACATATATGCTACAGTAGCATATATGTTACATTTCGAATTTTAAAATTAAAAGTAAACTATAAACGTTGAAATGATGCGGTTTTTAGCGGTATATTCAACAACCCCGTTTTAGGTCTATTGCATAAATTCGGAATAGTGTAGTAAATTATCCGAGAAAAAATCAAAAAAATTTTTCAGCCACGCCCCACTTCAAATTGCCGAAAAGTCTCAGAAACGCCGGTGGGATACGATTTCTAACACCTCTCACATCATCCTTCTAAATGAGTGGTGAAACACTTTTTTTCATTTTTTTATAAGGGATTTGAATAAAATGCACCAAAAATGATACCGAAGAAACTTGCGGATTTTATAATCGCAGTAACAGAGAAATTTTTGGATAAAAATAGAGATAGATTTGGCTTTCTAAGAAAAAATCTTGGCTTAATACAGCTTGGAATCATTGCTAAAATTGTATTATTCTAAGATATACAAAGTTTTTAACTATTTGTTATAATTAATATCATAATAGAAGCTGGGCATGAAGGAATGCAAACGATATGGGATATATTAAGAAGATATTAGGTTGGTTACCAAGGAAATACGTCTTATTAATAGCGATTGGTATGTCTTTAACGGCTTTAGATGGTATTATTATCCCTTCTTTTATTTCTGGATTAATTGATGTTTCGTCCACTCAAAAAGTTGAGGATTTAGTAAAAATTTCAATGATAGGTATTCTCAGCTTTTCCCTTATTCGGCTTGGATTATTTATATGGGAAGATTCACAACAAAAAATGATAAAGCAAGTAACTCTATCTCTTAAAGAAAAAGTTATTACCGCATTCTTTTATGGAAAGTTTAATCAACAGGAAGTGGAGTCAATCGTGCTTAGTGAATTAAAACTATTAGAAGAACAAGGAATCAAGTCCATCATGGGATTTTTCTATTGTCTTGTATTTGCTTTGATCACTTTGTTATATGTGTCCGCTATAGATTTAAAGCTGGCAGCTCTTTTTATAACGTTGTCGTTCTTACCAATATTGGTTCCAAAATTATTTGTGAAATCTATTCAAAAGCATTCGAAGAAATGGGCTGAAGTGAACCAATTAAGTATCTTGCAACAACAAGAATATTTGAAAAGTAAGCCGATTATTAAGAACTTTTTTGTTGAAAAAATCTTTTTGAATAAGTTGAAGGGAACCTTAAATCAAACAGAAGAAGCCTATTTTCAAATGAATC